>DASRBR010000809.1:0-2047 GCA_035653495.1 Verrucomicrobiia bacterium | reverse complement strand
GTTTTCAAATGGCCTGCAAAAGCGAACCATCGGAAATCATCATCCACGTGCGGATGCTTGACCGCGAAAATGTGCGCGAACAGGAGGCGCTTGGCATCATCGGTGTGAATTTGATTTACGGAGCGTTTTATCATTTCAACCAGCCCTCGGCGCTCATCGGCACGTTGATGGACGGGTTGACGAAGGACCGCATCGAGGTGGACATGATCAAATTTTCCGGGCCGGCGTTCCCGAACGTGGACAACCGGTTGATGAGCCTGCAACTGGTGCAGCAAGGCTTGACGGACGCCGCGATGTTCACCGCGGACGGGGAAGTCGTGCAGCCGAGCGACATCCTTTATAAAAAATCGGTGCTGGTGGAGCGCGGCAGCTTCCGCCCGGTGACCAACACCACGCTGGACATGCTCGACCGCGCGACGGAACAGTTTCAAAGCGAGGTGGGAATGAAGGACGAAAAACCGGTGGTCTTGATGGAAATGACCCTGCGCAACCTGCTTTCCGACGGCGGCGTGGACCATCTCGATTTTTTGCAACGCGTGGATGTTTTGAGCGCACTGGGCAAGACGGTGCTCATCTCAAACTACGCGCGGTATTACAAGCTCGTCGCCTACCTTTCGCGCTACACGCAGAAAAACATCGGCATCGTGCTCGGCATACCGAGCCTGAGGGAAATATTCGACGAAAAATTTTACACCGATCTCGAAGGCGGTTTGCTTGAGTCATTGGGCCGGTTGTTCAAAAATTCGGTGAAACTTTATGTTTATCCCTGGCGCGACCCGGTGACCGGCAAGGTGACGACGGCGGAAAATTTGCGCGTCGCGCCGCATCTGCAGCATCTTTACGCGCACTTGATAGAAAACCACTGCGTTGATTCCATCAAGAAGCACAATGTCGAATATCTGCCGATTTTTTCGCGCGACGTGCTGGCGCGCATCCAAACCTACGACCCTTCATGGGAAACCATGGTGCCGCCCCCGGTGGTCGATATCATTAAGCGCGATAAGCTGTTCGGTTTTCGCGAGATGAAGTAGCCGGCTCTTAACACTGAGGCCAGGGCCGTTCGCGCTGCTCTGGTTGAACTGATTGGAACTGTGGCGGCGCCAGGTTCATAACGCAGGGACCGCAATGGTTCCACGCGAGCCAATATTTCTCCAGCGTGAGGACCATTTCATCCAGTTGGGTGAGGTCGGATGGTTTCAGCAGATAAGAATTGGCGTGGAGATCGGAGGCGCGGCAAATGTCTGCTTGATGCTCCGAGACGGTGAGCATCACGACCGTCAGGCGCGTGAGTTTGGGGTCTTCACGGATGGCGGCGAGCACTTCCAGGCCGTTCATGCGCGGCATGCACAGGTCAAGGAGGAGAAACGCGGGAAATGGGAATTGCCGCCGGTCCCGGTATTTCCCTTCGGCCCTAAGATAAGCCAGCGCCTGTTCGCCGTCGCGAACGACCTGTAAATCGATGCGCAGCCGCATCTTTTTCATGGAGCGTTCGAGCAGGAACACCTCGTCCTCATCGTCTTCCGCCAGCAGTACCACGTGGTTCTCCATAATTGTCCAGGGTTGAGTAAACCTCCGTCAACGTCATACCACTCCGATTTTCTGCGCGCAGTATGAACCTGTTCGAATTTATTTTCAGGTAGGCCATGACCCCATGTCCCAACGTGTCCCGATCAAGTCGTTCTCCTTGTAGGCAATGCCTAATTCTGGCGAAAAATCGGCCCAAATTCCGCTCAAAACCCCGGAAAACTCCCCATTTTCGACGCCCGCCATTTATTAGATGATGAAAAGACCATGGAAGAACACCGGTTTAGAAACAGCTTTTCGGACCACCCCGGCCACGCGACATTTTGGGACAGCTTCCATCAGGTTCCAAGCCTTGACCGGCGGCCGCGCAAATATCGGGTGGTTGTCGCGGATGATTTTGCGGAGAATTCCATCATGCTCGCCTGCGCCATGCGCCAGACCAAGGCGCTCCAGGTGTCCCACACATTCAGCAATAATGCCTCGGTGATGCAATACCTGCTTGGCCGGGGCCGTTACGGCGATC
>DASRBR010000808.1:0-10497 GCA_035653495.1 Verrucomicrobiia bacterium | reverse complement strand
TTCCTGCACAATTTCGTGCGGCGCTTTCTTCATCTGGTTTGCGAGGTGGATGCGTATCGAGCCGTTTGCATTCGATTCGAAGAGGGTCGTCCCGTGAACGCTCCAGGCAAGCTAATCATTTCACATGATTGCTGATAAATTATGCTTGACGGAATTGGGCCGTGTGCTAATCTCTTTCGCGCGTCCGCCTTGGCGAAAAGCTGCGGCGGACCAGTGAACGTTTATCGTTCGCCAGTTCTTTTCCGCCTCGGCTGAGGCTGCGGCGGATGAGACGTTCTTTGACATCTTAAAATTGGTTGGCCGGCAGCGGCGGCGGGCGGCTGACTCCGCTACGGCCGCCGGCCTTCTATTTCTGTCCTTGGTGCTCTCCAGTCCCAAGGTTTCATTATCTGTTCGCCTTGTGTCGGATAAAGTCGGATCAGTCGCCTTACGGCAGCGATTGGGTAGGTGCAGGTGCCCCTGGCTGAAAACTTACATTTTCAGCTACGAAGGAGCTTTAAAGTTGTAAGTCGTTGAAATCCCGTATAATCCCACGCCGTCCCGGGTCATCCCACCAAAAACCCCCCTCCCCCAGGGTTGTTAAGGAGAGTGCGGATTGCAATGGTGATGCGGAAACTTCTTGAGAAATTGCGTCCCACTAACTAGAGTCTCCGTGCTTTGCTGGTGCTGGCGGAGGGGTGATGAGAAAAATCCAAAAAGCATATTCAGAAAGAGCAGTTCGCTTTGGGAGAGGATTTACCCTGATTGAATTGCTGGTGGTCATCGCCATCATCGCGATTTTGGCCGCACTGCTTTTGCCTGCATTGGCGAGTGCGAAGGAAAAAGGCCGGCGTGCCAAATGCATCAGCAATCTGCGCCAGCTTTGCATCGGCGCGCTCATCTACGCGCAGGATAATAACGAATGGTTGTTCAACGGCAAACGGGACAACAACGATTATTACCTGATGAGCTGGTCGGACACGATGTATCTCGCCTTAAGCAATCTGGTCAGCGACAAAGTCATCGATTGCCCCAACGTCGCGCCATTTAGCCTTCCAGGTATCACCACCAACCCTGATGGTCGTTATCAAAACGGCTATGGCTATTACATCGGCTACAATTACATGGGCGGAATGATTTTTCCGCCAGGCATGACCTGGACATCTCCGCAAAAGATTTCAGACCTGCCGTTGCTTGTCGCAGACGGCCCGCAACTCACGCTTTTCTCCGACGCGAACGATTGGGGCGATGCCGGAAGCTACATGTGGTTCATGGTGCCGCACACGGCAAGAGGCGCGGTCCGACAAAATGGCAGCGCCTACGTTTATCCCAATCAGCCCGTCACTTCGGTGCAAATGGGCGCTGAAGGCGGCAATGTCGCCTATATGGATGGTTCGGTGTCCTGGAAACCTGTTTCCAAAATGATCACGAACTGGACCTATTCGCTCGATGCGGGTCACCGCGGAGTTTGGTGAGAGCCTTCGCTCAAAAGAGTCATGACTTTTTGGTTTTCCAGGCCAGGCTCATCATTTCTTCGTTGTAAGGATGAGGCAACGTTCCCTGCGAGGCGTAGAGAAACAATGCGCAGCGAAAAATCTGGCTCGCAACACTCATCAAATAGCTGAACACAATCAGTGCCCCAAGCCAGCTTAGAACCACAAATACTGCCAGCAAAATCGAATGCAGAAATGACGCCGCCGCAAGTCCGCCAATGAGCCACACCAGCGAAATGCCCATGATCACCGAGCTGCTCAAACTCACGCCGGCATAGCCGATCAACGATTCGCCCCAGGTCCGCGTGAGCGTTTGGGCCGATTTTTTCAGCACCACAAGCGGATTGCTGGTTCCCTCCTCGGTGATGATCACCGGGATGACGAACACGCACGCAATGCTCCACACCGTGCCGATCAACCGCATGATGATCTCGCCGAACCAGCCGAAGCGTTCTTCCAGCGTTTTGATGATGAACCCGACAAGTCCCGCGAAAAGGGTCCACATCAAAATGATTTTCCATTTGCGCGCGGCAAAGGAAAGCCCTTCGGCGATCGACACTGGCTGGCCGCTCAGGGCGTTCATGATTTCGTGGTAAAACGCCACGTTAAGGAACGTCGCCAGGAACATGCAGGCGAAATACATCGCCGCAAAATAAACCGCCGCGATGGGCTTGACGTTTCTGCCGAATCTCACGCCGCGATGAAAACTTGGATTGCTTGCATCGCCCTGGGCCGGACTTTGCGTATCAAGGTCCACGATTCCCGCGGTAACGGCTTTCCAATGCTGGGCCGAGGCGTAGCTGTGGCCGGTGGGCCGAAATGCGACCGGGACAAGGAACAACACCACCAGCATGATCGTCAAAATTGAGGTGAGAATGGGGAAAGCCAACAAGGTTTTGTTCTGCTTCATGACGAACAGCGAACTCTTGAACAGTTCCCAACTCCTTTGAATCCGGTCCATATAGTTTTCCTTTCGTATTTAGCGGGTTTATGCCGGTGATTGACACCGGTCGGCCTTTTAACCATCGCGAGCGAAACTACCGAAAAAATCGATGTTGGTCAAGAATGCGGGCGCTTCAGTTTCGGCGGCCGTTTTGTGGGCGGGGGCGGAATGGGCGGAAAATTGGGCAGTGTGGGAGGAAGCAGCCCGCGCAAGCGGCTCACGCGATACAATGTCGTTTGTCGCGGCAGCGGCAGGGTGACGAACACCGTCGCGTTGTTCGTCCGGTATTGCGCCGCAGGAGTCGGCTGCCATTCGCCCATGTTTGGCGGTTGCTGTTGATACAATTGCCATTTGCCCGGTTCGACACGCCACGAGAAAGTGATGTTGCCGTTGGTCACGCCAGTCGCGACAACAAGCTTCTCCGCCTGATCAGCCATGGCGAGCATCTTTGCCAATTGCATTTGGTCCCGCTTTGCGATGGGCGCATTTCCCTCCTCGTGAGCAAAGGCGGTCCCCCAATTCAATATGACCGCGCAGGCAAGGACGATGGATGCGCTCCAAAATCGAAAACTGGCTACGTTGTGCATGGTCAAGAGAGCCCAAAGAATGCGTTGGTCAGCGCCAGGAGGCAAGATTTTTTGGCGGGTAACGGCACAGGAAATTTATCAAAATGGCCGGTCCAACGAGCTTTTGTCTTCGACAATATTCCAATAGCTCGTCGCGTCGCGTGGACGCTTGAGGCGCAATGCGTCTTTGCCGGTCAACCGCAGGAAAATTCCCAATGGCGTCAGCGCAAAAAGAAAAAAAAGCGCCAATGCAATGAAGGTCGCAACCTGGCTGATGAAAAATCCGATCGTTCCTGAAATCCGATAAAATCCACGAAACCATCTTGGACGCAAAACCGCAAGCGTAGCAACCACAGCCAGTGTGATGAGCGCCGCGAGCCAGCCTTTCGCGGGCAAAACATGACGCCAGCGCAGCACGGTGCACAGCACCGCGAGTCCCAGCGCAGTCAGCAACGCCGATTTGCGCCATTCCTTTGGGTCTTCTTTGAGTTTTAATTTCATCGGTGCATTCTCAATCCAATTGCGGAGTGAAACGGCGTTCGACGCGTTTGGGTTGTTGGGTGCGCTCAATCACAAAGCTGCCCATGATAAGAAAATCCATCTCGGTGTTCACGAAACAGCGATACGCGTCGTCCGGCGTGCAGACGATCGGTTCGCCGCGCACGTTGAAGGATGTGTTCACCAGCACGCCGCAACCGGTCGCCTGCTCGAACCGCAGCAGCAACGAATAGAGCAGGGGATTCTGCTCGCGTTCGACGGTCTGGATGCGCGCGGAATAATCCACATGCGTGATTGCGGGAATCGTGGAGCGGATTTGTTTGAGCTGGTCCAGCCCGCTCGCGCCCGGCCGCATCGGCTTGCACAAGGCGGCCTTCACCTGCGCCACGAGCAGCATGTAAGGCGATTCGCTGTCGAGTTCGAAATAATCGGCCACACGTTCGCGGCGGACAATGGGCGCGAACGGCCGGAAGGATTCGCGAAATTTCACCTTCAAATTCATCACCGATTGCATCTTTGGCGAACGCGCATCGCCCAGAATGGAACGATTGCCCAGGGCGCGCGGGCCAAATTCCATCCTGCCCTGGAACCAGCCGACAACCTTTTCCGATTTCAGCAAATCCACGGTAAAATCGAGCAGCGCCTCGTCTTCCAATTTTGTATAAACCGCGCCGTGGGAGCGCAGCGTTGTCTCGATTTCTTCATCGCTGTAACCGGGCCCCAACAATGCGCCTTGCATGGCATCTTTCTTTGGCGATGCATCGGTGGATGCGGAAACTTTTTCCTTCTGGAGCGCGGAATGCCATGCCGCCAATGCCGCGCCCAACGCGCCCCCGGCGTCGCCTGCCGCGGGCTGGATCCAGATGTCGTCGAAGATTTTTTCGCGCAGAATGCGTCCATTGGCGACGCAGTTGAGTGCCACGCCGCCTGCCATGCAAAGATTTTTGCGCCCGGTCAATTCTCGCGCATGACGCGCCAACCGGAGCATGATTTCTTCCGTGACCGATTGGATCGAACGAGCAACGTCCATGTGCCGTTGTTCGATGCGTTCGTCTGGCTTGCGCGGGGGTCCGCCAAAAAGTTGATGAAAGCGCTCGTTGGTCATCGTCGTTCCGCCGAGGAAATTGAAATAATCGAGGTTCAGCCAGAACGACCCGTCGGCTTTCAAATCGAGCAACTCGCGCGGAATGACGTCGGCATATTTTGGTTCGCCGTAAGGCGCGAGGCCCATCAATTTGTATTCGCCGGAATTGATGCGAAAGCCGCAGTAATCCGTGAACGCGGAATAAAGCAATCCCAGCGAATGCGGAAAGCGCAATTCTTTCAGCAAACGGATTTCGTTTCCACTGCCGGTGCCGATGGTGGTCGTCGCCCACTCGCCGACGCCGTCCACGGTGAGAATCGCCGCGTCATTGAAAGGCGAAGGATAAAATGCGCTTGCGGCGTGAGCTTGATGATGGCCGGTGAAAAGCAGAGCGCAATCCGGCCGCAAACCGGGCAATTCGCCGCGAATGGCCTTGCGCACATCAAGCTTTTCGGCCAGCCAGTTGGAAAGGATGGTTGGAAATGTTTGCAAACCGCGCGGCGCGATGGCGAGGTAAGTTTCCAGCATGCGCGCGAATTTGAGCACGGGCTTGTCGTAGAAGACGACGGCGTCCAGTTGCGCGGCGTTGAGGTTGACCTGACGGAGGCAGAATTGGATAGCGTTGTGCGGGAAATCGGGATCGTTTTTTTTGCGGGTGAAGCGTTCCTCCTGTGCGGCGGCGATGATGCGTCCATCGCAAAGCAAGGCCGCGGCGGCATCATGATAATACGCCGAGATGCCGAGGACGTGTCGCGGCGCGGCCATGGATCACATGAACGGGTAAAGCAGCCAGGCGATGCCCGAATTGGCGCTGAAAATGATGACCACCCCGAACACCAGCAGCACCACGACAAGCGGGATGAGCCACCATTTCTTTTCCTGCCGCGAAAACCTGAAAAAATCTTTCAGCAACGACCACATAGAAATAGTGAACTGAGTCTAAATTCTAATATCGGCAGTAGCAAGGCTAAATGGCGGGGAATTGATGCTCACGAGTTGCCATGCGAAAATATTGCATAAACGATGCCTGCTACGGCTATAGCAATCAGCAAATACCATAGAATGGAGAAAAAACGGGTGGTGGCAGTGTGAGCATAGAACCAATTCTGACAATTTGCACATTCGAAGCGTTTCGGTTTGCTTAGCACATAGACGACCGGCAGTACCACGCCGCCGACAAAAGCCAGGAAAACCATCAAAATAGAAAATCGTTCCCCAAAAACGGAACTCTTTGGATTGGCCTCACCTCCGCATTTGGGACATGGCATTGGCATATTCTTTGGCCAATCCTCTGTATCTGCGCCTTCTCTGACTGTCAAGGAACGTTGCTAATATCATTTGTGCAAACCCAGAATGATGAAAGGACTTCCTTGGCGGGGGATTGCCTGTATGATGTCGCGGCTTTATGCTTGTTGCTCCGGTTCAACCGGAATTGAAAAAATATGCGTTGGACACAGACACTTATTCCGACATTGAAGGAAACGCCCGCCGAGGCGGAGATCACGTCGCATAAATTGCTGCTGCGCGCCGGGTTGGTGCGCAAGCTGAGCGCCGGGGTCTATTCTTTTTTGCCGATCGGATTGCGGACTTTGAAAAAAATCGAGCAGATCGTCCGCGAAGAAATGGACCGCGCGGGCGCGCTTGAAATCCTGCTGCCGGAGCTTCATCCCGCGGAAATCTGGGAACGAAGCGGCCGCGCCGAGCCGTGGCGGCACATCTTGTTCAAATTAAAAGACAGCGGCAACCGCGAATGGTTCATGAGCCCGACCGCGGAAGAAGCGGTGACCGTCATTGCGGGCGGTGAAATCAATTCTTACCGCCAGTTGCCAAAGAATTTTTATCAAATCGGCGTCAAATTCCGCGATGAGATCCGTCCGCGCTTCGGATTGCTGCGCGCCAAGGAATTCATCATGAAGGATGCCTACAGTTTCGACAGCAGCGACGAACTCGCGCAGGTGAGCTACCAAAAGATGTACGAGGCTTACGCGCGAATTTTTCAGCGTTGCGGATTGAAGGCAATCGCGGTGGAAGCCTCCAGCGGGGCAATGGGCGGAAATTTTTCCGCGGAATTCATGATTCCGACCGAAGTCGGTGAAGACGACGTGGTCTTTTGCGAAGGTTGCGGCTACGCGGCGAATGTGGAAAAAGCCGTCAGCGGCATTCCCAAGACGGCGGCGCGCGAAGCGGGCGCCGCAGTCGAAAAATTTGCGACGCCCAGTGTGGTGACGATTGAGGCGCTGGCGAAGGCTCCTTACAACGTGCCGGCCAATCGCCAGATCAAAACGTTGATTTACATCGCCGACAGCAAGCCGGTGATTGTTTTGGTTCGCGGCGACGACCAGTTGAACGAGGCAAAATTTGCCGGGAAAATTGGCACCACGGTTTTCCGTCCGGCGACAACCACCGAAATTGTTGAATTGACGGGCACAAATCCGGGGAGCCTTGGCGCGGTGACGTCCACGCGGAAAAAATCGGATGTTACGGTTTTCGCGGATGAACGTTTGCGCGGCGCGAATGAAATGACAACCGGCGCGAACGAGGATGGATTTCATTTGCGCAATGTTTCCATCGAGCGCGACATCCAGGTTTCGCAATGGGCTGATTTGCGCACGGTGACAGCGGGCGAGCCGTGCGCGAAGTGCGGCAAACCGTTGAAAATCCAGCGCGCAATCGAAGTCGGCCACGTTTACAAACTGGGAACGAAATTCAGCGTCGCGCTCGGGGCGGAGTTCCTGGACGAAAGCGGCGCGCGCCAGCCGTGCGTAATGGGTTGCTACGGCATCGGCGTGACGCGCACGTTGCAGGCCATCATCGAGCAATCGAACGACAAGGACGGCATCGTTTGGCCTTTGAGCGTTGCGCCATACACGGTGTGCATCACCCCTTTGAGCGTCGCGCCTGGCAGCGCGGTCATGACGCTTGCGGAAAAAATTTACAACGAACTTACCGCCCGCGGCGTGGACGTCATTCTTGATGATCGCGACGAACGGCCTGGCGTGAAGTTCAAGGATTCCGAGCTCGTTGGTTTCCCGATTCGTTTGGGCATTGGCGAAAAATCGCTGGCCAAAGGCGAAGTGGAATTGAAACTGCGCGGCGGCGCGTTGACGCCCATCAAACCCGAAGACGCGGTCGGGAAAATCATGGAGATGATTAAAACCGCGAACGTTTAGTCGCAGAGGCGAAGTTGCCAACAAGCACTGCGTCAGCCAAACTGATTGGACATGGATAACAAGCGATTTTATATCACGACCGCGATTGATTACGTGAATGGCAAGCCGCATCTCGGCCATGCCTACGAGAAAATCGTTGCCGACGTGATCGCTCGCGCGCGGCGCAGTTTGGGGGCGGAAGTTTTTTTCCTGACCGGCCTGGATGAGCACGGCCAAAAGGTGCAGCAAGTCGCGTTGGAGCAGGGCAAAACGCCGCAGGCATATTGCGATGAACTCGCCGTGTTGTGGAAAGAGCTTGCGACAAAGCTCGCCTTGACCAATGACGATTTTGTGCGCACCACCGAGCCGCGCCACAAGGAAGCCGTGCAGGCCATCCTTAGCAAGCTCCATGCGGGCGGTTTTTTTTATAAGGGCGAGTATCGCGGTTATTATTCCACGCGCGAAGAAACTTTTCTCACTGACAAGGACCGTTTGCCGGACGGTTCTTTTCCCGAGCAATACGGGGAGGTGACGGAATTGGTCGAGGAAAATTACTATTTCAAGCTCAGGGAGCAGCAGGCGTGGTTGATTGATTACATCGATAAAAATCCCGGGTTCATCCAGCCCGACTATCGCCGGAACGAAGTGCTCGGCTTTCTCAAGAACAACGAACTCGAAGACCTCTGCATCAGCCGTCCGTCGAATCGTCTCAATTGGGGCATTCCAATTCCATTCGACACGAATTATGTGACCTACGTCTGGTTCGATGCGCTGGTCAATTATGTCAGCATTCCCGCGGCGCATGGCGATCCCACGGTTTGTTCCGCGATTGACTTCGCGCCCCGTCCCGATACATCGGGACACTCCGCACTTTCATTGTGGCCCGCGGACATCCATGTGATCGGCAAGGACATTTTGAAATTCCATGCGGTCTATTGGCCAATCATGCTCAAAGCCATGGGCCTGCCGCTGCCCAAGCTTGTGCTCGTGCACGGTTGGTGGCAGAAGGAAGGCGAGCGTCTCAGCAAGAGCACAGGCAACGTAGTGGATCCCATCGCGGTGATTGACGAATGGGGCCTGGACGCGTTTCGGTTTTATGTCGTGCGCGAATTAGCCATCGGCCCCGATGGCAATTGGACCGATGCCGGTTTCAAGGCGCGATACAATGCCGAACTGGCAAACGGCCTCGGCAATCTCGTGAACCGCTCGCTCTCGATGCTGAAGCGTTATCGCGAGGGCATCGTGCCGCAACGTTCGGATGAATTGAAGGTGGAAGCGGAAAAGTTCGTTTCCGAAACGCGAGAGTTGCTGGAGCAAAACCAGCTTCAGGCCGCGCTTGTGAGCATTTGGGGATTGATCAATCGCGCCAATCAATACGTGGACCAAACCGCGCCGTTCAAATTGGCAAAGGACCCGTCGCAGGCCAAACGGCTCGATGAAGTTCTTTACAACCTGGTTGAAACCACGCGCATTTTGGCCGTGTTGCTCTGGCCGTTTTTACCCTACACAGCGAACAAAATTTTCGCGCAACTCGGATTGAAAGGCGAACCGAAACAATTTTCCGCCGCTGCATGGGGCGGCCTTTCTGCCGGGCATGCGATTGGAGAATCTGCTGCCTTGTTCCCACGCCGCGACATACCACAAAAAGGATGACGAATCGAGGGCCAGAACCTCCATTCCGTAGGAGCCGACGTGAGGAGGCTCTGAAATTCTGCAGAAAAATTGGTTGCGTTTTGCCAGGCTTGATCTTTTCGCTCAGTGCGCACGCTCAAACTCTTTCTCTTCCACCGCGACCGTCCGATGCACCCTCGGGCACTGCATTCGCCCAATCCGTTGCCGCCTTTGAACCCGCTGAACGCGAACAAAAGATCATCGAACAAATCACCAACGGCAACGTGCCGGATTTTCTGCGCAAGCTCGCGCCAATTCAGACACAATTGGTTCACGACGGCAAAACCAACTCGGCTGTTTATTATGTGACGCCTGACTATCTCGCGGTTGGTTCCGATAACGATTATTTCCTGACGCCACTTTCGCCTATTGCCGCGCAAAAAATCGCTGATGCTTTGCACTGCAGTTTGCCGACGAGGAAAATGGTGGATGAAATTTATTCCAATGCTGCCGTGAAGCTTGCGTCTTCGCCCATTCCGCCCAGCCCGACGATGCGAACCATTCCTGTTTTCATTCAGCACAATCAAACGGTTCGCGACCAACGCAAAATTGAATTAGCTGCACATCCTTTGGGCGCTCTGGTTGCGGGACACAAAAAAGATGTCGTCATTTCCAATCGCCTCTCCGAAAAACCGGGACGGGTTGCAATCTACGGCTGGCACAAACTGGACGGCACGCCGATCCAGCCGCTCACTATCGTTCATAAGGACACTTATGCCGATTACAGCCACGGCATTCGGCTCGTTCAGCTTGCGTGCGCTGTCAATGGCACAAACAAAACCATCCCCGAAGTGCTGGCTGATCCTGGTTTATGCGATCTGCTCAGCGATGAAGGCCCGGTTCTCAATCCCAGATATCCATCCGTCGCGCAATCGACGCCGTACGTTCCATTCGCAAATGCGAAAACGCCCGTGAGTATGGAAACAAATTTATTGCCTGGATTTCAACCGGCGCAGTTCGATGAGCAGACAATTTCCTTCACCATCGAGCCGGAGGTGAAGGTGTTCATCAATGCGCCTATAAAATTTGCGAATGGCAAAAAATTAAAACTGATTTACTTCGCGTTGCCGAATGGAGGCACAATCGCGCAAGCCATCGGTCATCAACTCAAGCC
>DASRBR010000807.1:0-3931 GCA_035653495.1 Verrucomicrobiia bacterium | reverse complement strand
TTTTTCACGAACGGCCTTGGTCTTGTGCCTACGAACTTAATCGCCGATGCATCTCTTACTGCGCCCGCCAATGACTGGCTCTTGATGGATTTGTTCACAACCGCACCGAATGAGAATGCCAGCAAAGGGCAGCTTTCCATCAACCAAAGTGGAGTTGCGGCGTGGGCGGCTGCATTGGACGGTGTTGTTGCTCTACAAAATACAGGAAACACGCCCACAAATGTTTCTCCGGCCATCGTCGATCCTACAAATACTGTGAACGGGACAAATATCGTGGAATACCTGGTGAATTGCATCAATGCCACCAGGGCGGCTCCGCCTTATAACGGAACGTTCACGAGCCTTGGGCAGATTCTTTCGGTTCCGCAATTGAGTGTGAGTTCGCCGTTCCTCAATACAAATTCGCAAACCGCCGGTTCATTGAGTGACGATGTCGTGGAGCGCATTCCGCAGCAGATCATGTCGTTGTTGCGGTTGGGCACGCCGCGGTATGTGATTTTTGCGTATGGGCAGTCGTTGAAGCCGGCGCCGCATTCGATTGTCACCAGCGGACCTTTCTTCGGCATGTGCACCAATTACCAGATCACCGGAGAAGTGGCGACGCGCACGGTGGTGCGGTTTGATAATTTTCCAATTCCGGGTCATCCGGCAAATCCGAAGGCGGTTGTGGAAAGCTTTAATGTGTTGTCACCCACACAGTAAGAAATCACCGAAATTACTTGGAAATGACGATGAAGTCAGGTAATATTTACCCCAAACGACTAAGAACCATTCATCAGACGGAGGCGAGCCGTGGCGGTTCGTTTTGTAATCTGACATCGCCATGTTTTGAAGTCGTAAAGCAAATTCCTAAATAAAGTATGCGTAGGAAGCCTTCGTTTTGGTCCCTCTTAATATTGCTCTGCCTCGGAGGAGCGGTCTGTTTTTGGGGATTGCGAAAGGAGCGTGAACCGCGGGAGGTTTCTCGAGCCAAGGTGCCACCGAGAACTGCGGCGGCTGCTAATGCCAATAGGAATAATGGGACCAATAGGACGAATACGACCCATACAAAGAGTGCAACAAACAACACGAATGTTGCAGCAGCCAAAGGCCCGCATTCTTATCGCTTGTCGAACACGACGGAGCCGCTGGGCAAATTGGTCCACAATGACAAGGCGATCTTGCTGGCGAACGCCTTGATCGACACGAGCAAGCCGTTGAATTTGCAAATTCCCGAGCGTTTGCGCGGGCCGGCCAGCGGCAGTTACATGGTGCAATCGAGCGGGCCGTTGAACGACCAGTTTCGCGCGCTGTTGCAGAGGGCAAACGCCACCATCGTTTCCTACATCCCGAACAACGCCTACCTGGTGCGCGTTTCTGAAGCTGGGGCGCAGCAAATCGCCGCGGATGTGCAGACACAAAGCGTCCTCCCTTACGAACCGTATTACAAGCTGGATGGTTCGCTTTTGAAAATGGCGATGGAAAATCCGAATGAGCTGCCCCTCGGCGCGAAATTGAACCTGACGCTTTTTTCGGATGCATACGACGCAACGATTTCCTCCCTGCAACAACTCGGCGCGCAGGTGGTGGCACAGAACCGTTCGCCGTTCGGCCCGTTGGTGACGGTGCAGGCGGCAACGGGAACTTTGTCGGAAATAGCGGGTTTGCCGGGCGTCCAGGCCGTGGCGGCGGTGCATTCGAGGGTCCATGCGAATGATTTGGACCGCCAGCGCCTGGGTGTGTCAGTCGATACCCTCGTAACGACGAATTACCTTGGATTGAGCGGGTCCAACGTGCTGGTGAACATCAATGACAGCGGCGTGGACGAGAACCATCCGGATTTGCAGAATCGCATTTTTACGCAGCAGACGAGCCCGTTTTTTCCACCGTCAATCGCGTTGAACGATTACGATGGGCATGGGACTCATGTGGCGGGGACGATTTTGGGAAACGGGACGGAATCCTCGACGATGCCGACGAATCCGCCGGGGTCGGTGTTGGGCGCGAATTTCCGCGGGATGGCGCCGAACGCAAATGCGTTTGTGCTGCCGATTTTGGCCGGCTCAAACTTTCTGTTTTCCGTGCCGGACTGGTATTTGCAGGAATCGGCGGCGGAAACGAACGCGTTAATATCGAACAACAGTTGGAATTACGCGGATGATTTTGATTATGACATCGCGGCGGCGAGTTACGATGCCGCGGTGCGCGATGCTTTGCCGGAAGTGACCGGATCGCAGCCGGTGCTGTTCGTGTTTTCCGCGGGCAATCAAGGCGGCGGTTACGATGACGGAACGGGCGGTTCGCAGGACACAATTCTTTCACCGGCAACGGCGAAGAACGTCATCACGGTGGGAGCGATTGAGCAGCAGCGGTTCATCACAAACCAGGTGGTGGTGGATGGCGTGACGAACAATGAGCTTTACGCGGCCACGGACAACCAGGACCAGGTGGCGAGCTTTTCGGGGCGCGGCAATGTGGGCCTCAATGTGGAAGGCGATTTCGGGCGGTTCAAGCCGGACCTGGTCGCGCCGGGAACATTCGTCATTTCCGATCGGTCGGAGCAATGGAACACCAATGTATATTACAGTCCGACGAACGATACGTTTTACTTTTACACGAATAACGTGGTCGGCACGGACAGCAACGTGGACTCGTTCGTGTTTCCGATTTCGCAAGGGACGATTTCACTGACCATCACCTTGCTGACCAACGCGCTCACCGGCTCGACGAGCTTGCCGCCCATGCCGATTTATGTAGGCGTGAATGCGTTCCCGCAGGACAATTCGTCGGGGTTGGCCGGCACCAATCAAGTCACGCTTCCCCCGCCGACAATCAATTCCGGCGACACCCTTTATTTTGACGTTGGAAATGATTCGCAACACCCGGTGAACTTTGACGTCGAGGTTGACGTGAAAAGCACGAACGACGTCGGAGATTATTATCTCGTCTTGAGCAACATGAACAATAAGTTGGGGCCATGGTATCGCTACGAATCGGGAACGAGCATGGCCGCGGCGGGAGTTTCGGGAATGCTGGCGTTGATGCAGGAATTTTTCCAGCAACGGTTGCACGTGACGAACAGCCCGGCAATGATGAAGGCGCTGTTGATCAACGGCGCGCGCGGCCTTTCCGACCAATACGATTTCGCGGTGAACAATGCCAACCTGCCGACGTTCCAGGGCTGGGGATTGCCGAATTTGCCCAACACGATTCCGCCTGTGTTGAACAACGGCGGAGATTTGACAAAAATGCCGCTGCAATTTTTCGATCAAAATCCGACCAACGCATTGGCAACCGGCCAGAGCTTCACGCGCAATTTGAATTTCACCGGCGATACGACGGGCCAGGATTTGCGCATCACGCTGGTCTGGACCGACCCGCCGGGCAATCCGCAGGCGGGTGTGAAGCTGGTGAACGATTTGGATTTGATCGTCAGCAACAATGATACAGGCGAAGTTTTCTTTGGCAACGACATCCCGGTGGGCAGCAGTTTCAACGAGGCGTGGGACACAAATGGTCCGCCAAACATCGATTCGGTGAACAACGTCGAGAACGTGTTCTTGAGCGGCCCGTTGAGCACGAATTATTCGATCACCGTCCTGGGCAGGAGGGTGAACGTGAACGCGGTGACCGGCAACACCAACAATGTGGTGCAGGATTATGCGCTGGTTGTTTCCTGCGGCGATGCTTCTTCGGAAAACAACTTGTTCACGCTGACGCCTGCGAACGGCGGCAATGTCGCGAGCAACAGCCCGTTGGTGACAAACGTGATGACGCTGAGCAACAACGTGCCTGTGTTGAACCAGCGGGTGGGCGCCAATTCGCAATACACTTACACCTACACGGGCATCACGAACACAAACGGCACGCCGGCTCAATGGAATTTCTACATTTACACGAACACCCCCGCGCTGACTAATGGGAACTTCACCAATGTCGCTTTCGTGACGTT
>DASRBR010000806.1:0-4839 GCA_035653495.1 Verrucomicrobiia bacterium | reverse complement strand
ATCGGTTGTGGCTCGCTCTACGCCAACATCCTTGACTACGAAGATACTGGCGCGAACGGCGGGACGATTGACGGCGGTATAAAAGTTGATCTGCCTACAAGCGTGAGCAGCAACGCTGTGGTCAAAATAAACGGGGGAATCTTAACCTGCAATAACGGCAGGCCCTTCGCGCTCTACAGCGGCTCAAACACGTTCACCGGGATGGAGATTCGCAGCACGAATAATTCATGCGTGTATATCACCAATGGTTACAGCGTGTTCAACGGTTGCTTGATGATTTCAAAAGTTGGCAGCAACTCTGTCAACTCTGGCGCGATTGCTGCAAATGTCGGGTTGGTTGGAGGGATGCAAAACACAACCAAGTCAGCAAACGTTACAGTCCAGCCGGGAGCCGCAGTTGTTGATTCAAATCTGAAATAACTGACGTTCGCGCTTTTGTGAAGAAGCGAAAATAAATCGAAAACCAAACTCGAAATTTTATGGCTGACAAAAAAGACGAAAAGGATGTTGTAACGCAGCTTGCGGAAGCGCAGACCACGATCACCAGCTTGACCACTGAGCGCGACACGGCTCGCACACAGTTGGGAACTGTGACCAGCGAGCGCGACACCGCCCGGACTCAACTCGCCACTGTCACCACGGAACGCGATTCGGCCCGCACGGAACTTGCGACGCGCACAACCGAGCGCGACGCAGCCCGCGCTGATGTCGCCCGGATTACCGCCGAGCGAGATCGTTACATCGGCGAGAACGCCACACTGAAAGCGGGTCAGCAGGATTTTGACGGTCGGGTCCGCGCCGAGTTGTTGAAGCACGGCGTCCGCGAGACTGCGATCACGTTGCCGCAAGGCGACAAGAACCCGGACGGCAGCAAGATGACGCTGACCGAAAAGGTGCTCTCGCAAAAGAAAGCGATGAACGGCGGAGCCGGGAAGTAATCAACCGTAAACCGATTTGAGCGAAATCAAAACACGCAACCAATAAACAACTATGGTTCTTATCTCTGACTTGTGGGTGCCGGATACGTGGATTCAAGCAATCCGCGAGCGTCAAGCGACGTTCCCGGTATTGTTCCAATCCAAAGTGGTGACTCGCGCTCCGCTGTTCGATGAAATTGCGACCGGGCCGGGAACGACTGTCAACATGCCGTTCTTCAAGGACATCACCGATCAGGATGATGAAATCCAAGTTGAAAACCAAGCGCCTGTCACCGACAACGGCCAGCCTGCCGGTGTGATGGTTGCGACGCCGCTCAATCGCGTTTGCAAAAATTCGTCCGGCGCTTTGGCTGCGCAACTTTCCGGCGCTGACCCGATGGCGGCGATCATTGACCAGATGCTCATGCGCCGCATGAAGCAGAACCAGAAAGTATTTCTGGCGATGTTGCGCGGGCAATTGGGCACGGCTGGCGCGGCGAATGCGGCGGCTGCTCTGGCTGCGATGCGCGTCGGCGGCACGGCGGCTGAACCGTTCATCGAAAACGGCGCGGCGGCAACCGATGACAACCTGATGAGCCCGGATTTGTTCATTGACGCGAAGGCGCTCATGGGCGAATTGGCGAATGACCTGGCTGATGGTGTTTTCTGGTGTCATACCGATGTTCGCGCCCGGTTGGAAAAACTTGATGCGCTGAACTTCCGCACGTTGCAGTTGCCGTCCGAACTGCCTTTCAACATCGAGACGTATCGCAACGTTCCGATTGTCTGCTCGGATTTCCTTGTCCGCGCTGGCACAGGCGGCGGATACGTTTACGACTCCTACCTGATTTCTGGCGGCGTTGTCGCTTATGGCGAGAAGCCGCAGAAGGCGGACACGGCGGACGTTGCGTCGCTCTCGTATTTCTACGACCGCGACAAGAACAACGAACTCATTTGGGACCGCAACCGGAAAATCCTTCACACTAACGGCATGAAGTGGGTCGGCGCTCCGGCTGGACAGTCTGCAACGAACGCCGAACTGCAAACGCCTGCCAACTGGAATCTGGTTTGGCAGACGGCAAATCGTTGCGGTATCACCGCCGTTCGCACCAACGGTTAATCGCGGTTCATCGCTGAAACACACTGACTCGTTATGGCGAAAAATAATAAACCGGGGCCGCAGCTTGGCGCGGACATGGACAGCGAGGACGATGCTCCGCAGTCCGCCGCGCCAGCAACGCCGCCCCCTGCGGATGCGACGAATGACAAGGCGGCGGCGAGCACGGCTCCGCCAGCGCAACCGCCGGTGACGCCGCCTGCAACCACGCCTTCCACGCAACCGGAGCCGCCTGAGCAGCCGCAGCCGCAGGTTCAGCAGACGGAAGAACCGGAGTTGCCGGACGGTTTGGTCGAGTCGTTTGCGTTGCTCGCGGAAGTTGAGCATACGCCCGCCAAGCATCCTGAATCGCAACGGCGCAAAGCGGCGTTCATCAGCAAGATTCGCGCTCATATCGCGGTTCTTCAAAACGGCCCGCCCGCGCCGATTGTCAGCGCGAATGACAAGGCGGCGGCGAGCAAGCGCCATGCGCAAGTGACGAAGGAAGCGCGGTGGTTGTATCTATCGCGCAACAATGCTGTCGCGGCTGAGATGTTCGCGGAAATCGAACGGCTTCGGTCGCAGTTGGAACAAGTCAAAACCACGAAATAATACCATGATTATCAATCGCAAATTCAAACGTGCTTTCAAGCGCAAGTTCGTCTCCGTTGTCTCCGTCGCCCTGGCGATGTCGTTCATCACGCTCTTGCCGACCGCAAAAGTTTCGGCGGACACGAGCCCGTTGCCGACGAGCCCAATCCCCGACCAGACGCAGAACTACAAGCAGATTCCGGTTGGTGCTTTTTCGAGTGGCAACACGAACACTATTGCGCCATCAACGACCGCGACTCTTGCGTCCATCGCGCCGGTTATCCCGGTAAGCGATTACAACAATGTTGGCATCACGATTCAGTTCACGCCGCTGGCGTCGTGGACAGGCAATACAACCATTGGAGTGTTGCGCGGGCCGAACCTGTCGATGCTGGAAACAACGCCGTCCTCTACGATCACGATTCCAAACAATGGCGCGAATCAGGTGACGTATTACACGAATCTTTCTGTGCCGAGTGAAGGTGTCATCGTGTTGACGAATTGGGTGAACGGTTCCACGACCACGTTTTCAAACATAACGGTGATCGCCACCACAAAGGCATACCGAGTCCAAAGCACACGGCCATAATGACGCCGGTTCAACAGCTATTGGCGAAAGGTTTCTCCGCCTCGCTCTCACAGCGAGGCGTTTTAGTTTCGTTGCAGCCGGATGGTGAGACGTTGATGGTGTTGATCGAGGCGACGGCTCCGCAGAATGAAAAGCACCCGGTCAACCAAGCCACAAGGACGGCTTCAAAGTTGTATGCGTTGCGGAGCGACGTTGAGGCGCTCAAAGCAACTGTTGGCATTGGGACAATCTTTCGAAGCGCCGACAACACGAAAAGTTATCGCGTCGCCAACATTCAAGACAATCCAATCTCCGTAAAACTCATTTACGGATGCGAGACATCGGACGTGCCCGCATAGCACGATTGCATGGAACTTTCCGTTACAACCAATTCGCCGGAGTATCGCAATGCATTGATAAAATGGATGGCGACATTCGGCAAGAATGCGCGTGAGGCAATCAAGGTGCAGGGCAGGTTCCTGGGCGAGCGGCTGATTGCGTTCACTCCGCCGCGCAACCAGAAGCAGGGCCGGGACCGGGTGCGCAAGGACATCCAAAAAATCATCATGGGGATTGATGATGAGCAGTTCGATAAAATCCATTACGTGCTCAAAGGGGATACCAACATCGTTCGCGCCTTCGTGAACAAGCAGGGCGTCGTCTATGGCGTGGACAAGCAAAACTACATGCCCAATGCGACGGCGGAGGATTTGAGCAAGTTCCATCAAGCGCAACGCGATCAACGCGGGCGTGTCAGCGAGGCGGGGCAAAAGACGCGGGACATTGGGCGCTGGAAGTTCATCACGATGCTGGTTGCGCCACAGGGCGTGGTTGCTGATTACATTGCGACCGTTTCAGACCGCGTAGGCCGAGGCCGCGGTGGATGGGCGGAAGGTGTTCTACGGCTCAAAGGTAAGGTTGCGCAATGGGTTGCCGTTCACGCGAGGACTGCCGGGGAATTTCGAGACTTCTCGGAATCGCCGAATCCTTCGATTGAGTTTGTGAACAAATCCGAGTGGGCATCGGGAGGCGACCAAGACCGCATCATGGAGAATGCCATAAACGCCCGCATCCGGGACATCAACGCGAGCATCCGCCGCGCAATTAAAGACTCAGGAAAACCATTTCACGCATGATCTCTGACATACAGCCCTGGCTTGCCGGTTTGATTGCTGCTCACCCGAAGTTTGTCACCGCTGGAATCAAGCTGGACAACAGCATCGTCCAGGCCGCTGCCCAATCTGCCGGCCAGCCGGTCCCTGCGGCTGCGCGAGGCATTGTGATCGAGGACGGCACATTTCCGAAAACGCCGGGACTTGAGAGTGCTTTGCAAGCGCCGGGTCTGGCAATCGTGATTTGGTATGTCGGCAATGTCGGCCTGATTGCCACGTCGAAAAGCGGTGTCAGCAACGTGCAGCTTTATCTTGCCATCGTCATTCAGGAAAATGCGGCCGTAAACCGCGCCCAAGGCGGCACTGGCATCAGGGCGGAGGATGCCTATCAATACGTTTACCAAGCAATCGCCGGGAAGCGAATGGATGGGGACCCGCTCAATACGAACGTTGTGCCGCACCATGAACCTTTCGACAATTTGGGGACCGCAAACGGGGTTTGGAGCATCGTAGGGAACTTCACCAAAGAATTCCGCATTGGGCCGCTCTGAAAAG
>DASRBR010000805.1:0-11639 GCA_035653495.1 Verrucomicrobiia bacterium | reverse complement strand
TGCCTGTTGCAAGGCTGTCGCGCACGGGCGCAAGAATCGGGACGGTGGTGAACAATTGTGAGTGGCAGGTCATGCAAGTCTCCGTGGGTGGCAATCCAGCGAAAGACGAGTTCTCAACCGACGTGTGGCAATACCGGCAGTCAATGCCCAACCCCCCGACATGATGTTGGTGACTGAAAGGTATTGGTTGCGATATAGGCACTCTCTGGAGAGTTGTGTAAGGCGACCAATATCCGGCCCACAGTACCCATCCGGCAAAGCAGATAAAAATCACAACGGCCAAAATGCTGGTCCGTGCGACGGTGTTGGTTCTCCGCTGAAAGATCTGAGGCATCCACGTTCCGTCCCGTTACGATCACCCGATAACCCAATAGTGCAGATGCAAAACTAACCATCACCACTATTACGGTAAATGGGGCGAAGACCCTAAAGCTGGAAAGACTTGATTGCTGACCGCGAATTTGCCCAGTGTACAACACCCAAAAAAGACTATTGATACCCAGCAGAAATTACTGTTTTGATTGCAATCAATTCTCGATTCTTGCCCTGAGATGCAAAATAAACCATCTTCAGTCAAGAATTCGAGACGCTATAATGAGTTTGCTTGCCACCATCGTGAAAGCCGTTCGTCCGCTGGTGCCAAACGCTTTGGTTAACCGCCTCGAACGCGAATATTTCAACCACCACTGGCATAGATTTGGGACCATGACAACTTTGCAAATTGACTCCACGCACAGACGCGCGTCCTGCGACCTGCAGCTTAAGGGAGAAACCCAACCGTTGCACGTCAACATTGCCCGCTATGAGCTGAGCGCGGAGAACGGGAAAACATTTCTGGAAATCCACGAAGTCTCCACCTCGCGCGAATGGATGACGCTGCTGGCCCAGCAATTGGTGAAAGGAAAAAAATTTGAAGTGCCGGAAATTGTAGCCAGCGTTCTCTGAAGGCCATATCAACCGCCTTTTCATGCTTCAGGCTTGATGCCTGCCCTGCCGCGCCGGGAGAACAATATCGTATTTTTCCACGTCGAATTTTAAAACAATTTGAACCCCCTCCACACCATTGCGCACGCAATAGGTGCGCGCGGTCACGGACGATTTGAAATCGTGCGCTCTTTCAGGTTGCGGCGTCCATTCCCCGGGCCCTTGAAAATAGAGCCCGGTGTCAAGTTGTTGCAAAAGCGCCTTCATGAATAATTCCCTACCCTTTGCGAAGTCCCCCAACCTTAATGCGCATCAGGCTTTCGCCGATAAATACTCCTTTTCCAAAATTTCCGTTCGCGATCTGGTAAATCCCCGGTCACGCGCTGACCATGACATTGGTTTGTGCCTGGTCCTTTGTGGGCAATTGACGTTGCTCCAGCGCTGACTGCAATTCGCTGGCTGACATTGCCTCCAACTGGTTCAGAATGCGCGCGGTCTTCTCAATCAGTCCTGGTGTTGTTTCAATCGCAACCAGATGTCGGCCCAGCTTCGCAATCGTTGGCGATTCAAACAAACTGCGCAGAGGCACTTCGACCTTAAAAACCTCACGCAACCGCGAGACCATCTGCGTCGCGAGCAACGAATGCCCGCCGAGCTTGAAGAAGTCATCCTCGACACCCACGCTGTCCAGTCCCAAAATCTCCCGCCAAATTCCCGCCAAGGCCTGTTCGACAGGATTGCGCGGAGCTATGAACGTTTCCAACGCCTCTTCCCTGATCGCATTCGGCGCGGGAAGCGCGCGGCGGTCAATCTTGCCGTTTGGCGTGAGCGGCATCGCCTCCAACACGACAAACGCCGAAGGCACCATGATCGCCGGGAGCCGCTGTTTCAGATGATTGCGCAATTGGATGGCAAGCTTCGCATCCGATCTGCCTTGCGCCGGCTGGTTCGCATAGGATGTCCACGGCTGCCAATGCCGAATCGCATCTTCAGGCGCGAAAGGCGGCAAATCCGCCCGGCGGAAAACGATGTCGAATGCGCCGGTGTTCGCCGCATCAAACGACCAGAGAACATCCACTTTGCAACCAGCTTCGCGCGCCAACGCCTGCGCCTGCTCGGGATCAATTGCAGTTCCATTTGCTGCTCCTTTAGAAAATGCACGCAGTTCACCCAGCGTTTCGGGACCTTCGCTTTGCGACATCCATTTCAAAGCACGATTTTCATTCTCAAGCCGCGCGTTCTCAGCTTTCCTAAATCCGACGTAACCCGAAGCGCTTTGCGACAGCGCCTCACGAATGTGATCGGCGGAAAGATTCAGCTTTGGATTTTCCAGCCAAACGACTTCTCCTGCGTTTGAAATGGGTTTGTCCATGTGAAGAACGACATCGTAACGGAAACGTGTGACTTCGTTGTGGAATCGCCCGGGCTTGAGCTGGATTTGAACCTGCGTGATGCGGGGCAAGTGCTCTTTCAATGCATAAAAGAATTCCGGCGCGATCACCAATTCTTCTTCATTGGCTGCTTGGGCCTGCACGCGTTGATGGAATTGATTGCGTGTAAGTTCAGCCGGCGCCTGGTGCATTTGCACCGATGCGTGAAACGATTCCAAGAGCTGAAGATTCCTCACATCACCAATGAAAATCCTGCCTCCCGGCGCAAGCGCCTTGACCGCATTTTCCAGGACGCGCACAAGATAATTGATGTCAGGAAAATATTGCGCGACGGAATTCAGAATGATGGTGTCAACGGACGCTGGCGGCAAATCTTTCCAATCGTCCGCTGATTTTTGCTGAAGTTTTACCTGCGGCAGCTCGTGCCGAAGCAATTGTTGCCGCAGGTATTCCAGGGCCCTTTCTGAGAAATCCCAGCCAAAATATTGCCGGCAATGTGGCGCCAGCCGAAACAGCAACAAACCTGTTCCGCAACCGATTTCCAGAGCATTTGCCGGTTGCAAATCGAGAATGCGTTCGACGGCGTGTTCCACCCATTCGTGCATTTCGGCTTCCGGCATCGGTTGGCCCGTGTAACTGCTGTTCCAACCGGCGATGTTGAAAGCGGGGTCGGGCGTCGGATTATCCTGGCTGTAGGCCCCGTCCCAAATCATTTGCCACTGGGTGAGGCGGCCGTCTGTGGTTTGCGAAGAATTGTTTTCGTTCTGGGCCGGCGAACGCCGGGGAACAACGTAGGCAATCAAGCGCGCATTCCCCGCTTGGTCTTCGTTCGCGACCACGACTGCTTCCTTCACCGTTGGATGAACGCCGAGTGCGCTTTCTATTTCGCCCAATTCAATGCGATGGCCGCGCAGTTTGACCTGATGGTCCAGCCTTCCGAGAAATTCAATCTCGCCATCTTCGCGATAACGCGCCAGATCGCCGGTGCGATAAACCCGCGCTGCCGGTTCTGTGCCCAGTGGATGCGGAATGAATCGTTCCGCGGTTAATTCTGGACGATTCAAATAACCGCGGGCCACGCCATCGCCGCCGATCAACAATTCTCCGGGTAACCCGGCCGGAACTGGATTTCCGTGTTTATCGCGGATGTAAATTTGTGTGTTCGC
Source organism: Verrucomicrobiia bacterium (assembly GCA_035653495.1). Taxonomy (GTDB): domain Bacteria; phylum Verrucomicrobiota; class Verrucomicrobiia; order Limisphaerales; family Pedosphaeraceae; genus DATAUW01. The sequence continues at coordinate 8,158 of DASRBR010000805.1, read as the reverse complement.
CAGCGGCTTGCCGATCGTCACAGTCCCATTTTCGCGCGTCAGCAACTTTGTGGTGGACCAGATGGTTGTTTCCGTGGGGCCGTACATGTTGTGGATGCGCCCGCGGGTGAGTTCCTGCAACTGTGCCGCCAGCGCCGTCGGCAATGCTTCGCCACCGACCAGTAGTTCTTGCAAGGCACTCAGCGCTGCCGCTCCGTCTGGCTCTGACACCAACATTCGCGCCAGTGAAGGCGTGCATTGCAAATGTGTCACTTGATGGCTCTTGATTTGCGCGGGAATGGAATAATTCGCTTTTTTTACCAAGGCGATATCATTTGCTTTTAGATTCAGTTCCTCCAAATAACGCAAGCTGGCCAGCACGGAATCAACGTCCACACCGAAGTCAATCAGGCAGGCGATTTCGTCCACGCCGATACGCCGCAATTCATTTACGCGCTTTAAACAACTTTCCGGCGTGCCAAACAAACCGCTCGTTTCAAAATAACGTTCGAAAGCGTGTTCCAATAGCGCTTCGGTATCGGCGGGACTCAACTTGCTGAAATCCGCCTCTGCCGGTCGCGACAAGGATGCCCGTTGCTGAAAGGCGGCGAAGCTCCATGCCGAAGCTGCTTTGCGAACCAGGTCCATGGAGGTTTTCAAATATTCCGTGAACGGCCCGCGCACTTTCTCGCGCACCTTTGGCAAGTCCTGGTCAACGTAAGTATGCAACATCAACGTCACATGACCGGCGCCAGGGCCATGTCCATGTTCGCGCCAGGCCTGGCGATAAATGGCAATTTTTCCCGCAACTTCCTCGATTGTTTGCCCGAGCAAATTTGTCAGGATGTTCGCACCCATTTCGCCCGCCTGCCGGAAAGTGTCCGGACTCGCCGAAGCGGTGATCCACACCGGCACATTCTGCTGGACTGGCCGCGGCAGGATTTTCACTTTCACTGGCTTGCCGTCCGGGCCGGAACAGGCGACGGTTTCGCCGCGCCATAGCTTCATCACCGTTTCAATTTGTTGAAACATGACTTTTTTGCGGTCTGAATAATTGCCCGGCGCCAAAACGAAATCGTTCGAATGCCAGCCTGAAGCAAAGGAGAGCCCAACCCTGCCATGCGACAAATTATCCACGACCGACCATTCCTCGGCGACGCGGATGGGATTGTGCAGGGGCAGAACAACGCTTCCGGCGCGGATTTGCACGCGTTTGGTGACAGCCGCAATCGCCGCGCTGGTCAAGGACGGATTGGGATACAATCCACCGAACTCATGGAAGTGGCGTTCGGGTGTCCAGACCGCTGCGAAACCATGCTGGTCGGCGAATTTTGCTCCCTCGAGTAAAAGTCTGTATCTGTCCTCCGGATTTTGCCCTTCATCTCCCGAAAAATAAAAGAGACTGAAATCCATCTTGCGCACCGGAGCTGAAGGAATTTCCGGCTCCAATCCGCGTTTGTTGTCTTCGCCTTGAACCACCACCTTGAAACCGCGCGTAAGCGTCCACAAAAGTTCCAGGACCGAAATATCAAATGAGATGCTGGTCACAGCCAGCCATGTGCCAGGATGATCGCGACCAAGCACGAGGTCCATTCCGGCAAAAAAATTCACCACATTGCGATGAGTCAGCATCACGCCCTTGGGCTTGCCCGTGGAACCCGACGTGTAAATCACGTAGATCAAATTGCTGGATTGCGGTTTTTTCGGAATGACGCGCGGTTCGGCAGGAAGAGGCGGAAGATTATCAAGACAAACCGCGGTTGCCTTATGCGGCGGAAGAGTGGAAAGCAACCGTTCCTGCGTGAGCAATACCGGCATTCGCGAGTCTTCAATCATGTGGGCCAGCCGTTCGCGCGGATACGCTGGATCAAGCGGCACATAGGCGCCGCCCGCTTTCAAAACACCAAGGATGCCGGCCATCATCTCAAGCGAACGCTCCACGCAAATTCCAACCAGCACGTCCGGGCCAACACCCAAACCGCGCAAATGCGTCGCGACCTCTTCTGCGCGTCGGTCTAATTCGCGAAAAGTCCATTGTTCCTCCTCAAAGACCACCGCTGCAGCATCAGGCGTCCGTTCAACCTGGGCTTCGAACAGTTCGTGAACGCAACGTTCACGCGGATATTCCAACTGGGTCGCATTCCATTCCTCAAGTGTTTGGCGTCGTTCTTTCTCAGCCAGCATGGGGAGAGCAGCCACGCGTTCATCGGGGTTTTCAGCGATGGCCTGCAGCAACGTCTGCAAATGACCGAGCATCCGGCAAATCGCCGCTTCCTGAAAGCGTTGCCGGTCAAATTCGATCTTCAGCAACAATTCCTTTTCCGCAAATCCATAGACCGTGAGCGGAAAATTCGTCTGGTCAATGACCCTGAATTCGCGCCGCTCCCAATCGCCGCCTTGCGAGCGCAACGTGGTATGGAGAGTGGCGCGGTCGAAAATCACAATGCTGTCAAACAAGGAAGCGCCAGAAGTAACTTCGCTCCATTTCTGGATGTCCAGCAAAGGCGTGTGTTCGTATGGCTGAAATGCCGTTTGGCGCTCATTGAATTTTTTCAGCCACTCCAGCACGGGACTTTCCGGTTCAATGCGCGCCCGGAGAGGAAGTGTGTTGATGAAAATTCCCGTCATGTTCTCCGCGCCTTCAACCGTGCCGCGACGTCCCGCCCGCGTGATTCCAAACACGACATCTTCTTCGCCGCTATAGCGGCCCAACAACACAGCCCATGCGCCCTGCAAGATGGCGCTGAAGCGCAACCCATTTTGCCGGGCAAGTTCCTTCAGTTTTGTGGTGACATCCGCCGGCAAACGCAGCGATTGCTCGCCATATTCCACCGTTGGGGGCTTTTCCTTGACGGGCAATGAATCCAGCATCAGCGGCGTTGGAGCGCGGAACCCTTTGAGTTCTGCCCGCCAAAAAGATTCAGCCTTGGAAAAATCCTGTTGCTCCAACCACGCAATGTAATCACGGAATGGGCGGGGCGTTGGCAGAGCGAATTCCCGCCCGGTGGCGGCCATTTCATAAAACGCAAACACCTCGTTTAAGACCGGCGCGAACGAGTTGCCATCAAGGACCGCATGGTGAAATGTCCAGACAAACTGAAACTCTTCATCTTTGTTGCGCAAAAGCGTGACCCGCATCAACGGCGCGCTATCGAGGACGAAGCCTCTGCGACGGTCTGCTTTCAAAAATGTCTCCAACTTCCGTTCGCGTTCAGCAGCCGAAAATAATCGCCAATCCTCAAAATCAAATGGGAGCGCGGCTTCTTCGGCGATTTCCTGCAAGGGATTCTTCAGGCCCTCCGATCGGAACGCTGTGCGCAGAACATCGTGACGTTCGACGACTTTTCTCCACGCCACCTCGAACCACGAGATGTTGAGCGGATGCCGCAATGTGCCGATGATTTGCTGAATATTCACGCCCGATTCCGGCGCGTAAAGGCTGTGAAACAACATGCCCTGCTGCATCGGTGACAGCGCGTAGCAGGTTTCGGGTTGGATTCCTTCCATTGGATTTACTCGGTTCAATACTTCTGATGCAAAACTACCGAGTCCCATCAAACCCGTTTTAAACGTGCAGGTATATGGGTTATTTCCCCCTTACGGTTTGGGTCGCAAGGTTTTGAATAAATTTCAAAGATTCATCGCCACTACCGAAGCAACGCATTCAGGAGCGCATCAATTCCCATCCCTTGTGACCGAACTTGAATTTTTCCGGCCAGATGATTTCGGCAAGGATTTCCAAGGATTCAACGATTCGCGGCCCGGGACGATTGAAATATGCATTCCCATCAGTCAGGTACACGCGCTTCTTTTTGACTGCCTCCAATTTCGTCCAGACCGGATGGCGGACCAGAGCGGTCGCCTCCGAGCGAACACGATTCAAATCAAACCCGCAAGGCATCAGCACGATGATTTCCGGGTCCACTTTCAACAATGCCTCCCCATCCATCCACGCGGAATGTTTCCCCGCCTGGTCCAAAACGTTTGCGCCTCCGACCAGTTCCACCAATTCCGGGACCCAATTTCCCGCAGCCATCAATGGCTCAATCCATTCAATACAGGCGACCGACGGACGTTTTGTCACGACGCATGTTTTTTCGATGATGCTTACGACGCGGTTTTTCAATGCGCGCAAAACTTCACGGCCATGTTCCTCGATATTCAGCGCGTTCGCCACCCGGCGGATGCCGTCCCAAATTTCCGCCATTCGAGCAGGCGCTAGTGAAAGTATCTCCGGCCGATTGCCGGGCCAATTGCCAATCATCTCTTCCACTTCGCGCAGGCTGACGGCGCAAACATCACACTGCCCTTGCGTGATGATAATGTCCGGTTGCAATTCCTTGATCTTCGGCGCATCCAAACGATAGAGCGACTTGTCGCCTTCGGGCTGAGTGCCGTTTTGCAACTCCTTTATCTGGCGATTGATTTCAGCGCTGCTGGCCGTGTTTCCAGTATTGATCTTTGATTCTGTGCAGGCAGGCAACTTGCGGATTTCCGGCGGAAAATCGCATTCGTGCGAGCGGCCAACCAGCAATTCACTTGCGCCAAGCGCGCAAACCATTTCGGTGGCGGCGGGAAGCAAAGAAATGACACGTTTGGCCTTCAATCAAAGCTCGCCGTAAAAAAGGAGCGGCAGGTTTTTTAACCTGCCGTCTTGAATATCATTTTGGATCAATCGCAAACCCTCAACTGGCCACACGCTCATTGGCGCTGGCGCGGGACGCAGTCACCGATTCGCGCGCTGATTCTTCGGGAATACGCATGCCGTAGAAGGAGCGGTACACAAAGATCAATCCGATTAAGGCAAATATGGAGCCGATGATGTACTTGGTGCCAACGTCGTGCATGTTCACCGCGATCTCCACCGCCAAAAGCCCGAACAGCGTGGTGAACTTGATCACAGGGTTCATCGCGACCGAAGAAGTGTCCTTGAACGGATCGCCCACGGTGTCCCCAACGACGGTTGCCGCGTGCAAATCAGTCCCTTTCTGGCGCAGATCAACCTCAACGATTTTCTTGGCGTTGTCCCACGCGCCGCCTGCATTGGCCATGAAGATGGCCTGGAACAAGCCGAAGAACGCGATGCCGATCAGATAGCCGATGAAGAAATACGGATTGAAAAACGGCAGCGCCAGCGCGAAGCAGAACACCACAATGAAAATGTTCCACATGCCGCGTTGCGCATAGACCGTGCAGATGCGCACCACTTCCTTGCTGTCCTTTTCCGACGCCGTGCTGGCGTCGAGCTTCATGTGTTCCTTGATGTACACCACCGCACGATAAGCCCCGGTGACCACCGCCTGGGTTGAAGCTCCGGTGAACCAGTAAATCACCGCGCCGCCGGCAATGAGGCCCAGAATGATTTCAGGCTGAACGATGCTCAACTTCTTCACGACGTCACCGAACATGTTTTCCAGCAAAATGATCATGCTGAACACCATCGTCGTGGCCCCGACGACCGCCGTCCCGATCAACACCGGCTTGGCAGTGGCCTTGAAGGTGTTGCCCGATCCGTCGCCTTTTTCCAGAAGATATTTGGCGTGTTCAAAATCCGCGTCGAACCCGAAGTCGCGCCTGAGTTCGCCCTTGATATCGTTGCGCGATTCAATCTGGCTCAATTCATAAACCGATTGCGCGTTGTCGGTCACGGGGCCGTAGCTGTCCACCGCGATGGTCACCGGGCCCATGCCAAGGAACCCGAATGCCACCAAGCCGAACGCGAAGATCGGCGCGGCGAACTGGTAGTTCTGCGGCATGATTGAAAGCAACGCCTGATGCTGCGAGAAGTAATACGAAATCGCCATCAGGACCATGATGCACAACCCCATCCAAAACGCGGAGAAGTTGCCCGCCACGAAGCCAGAAAGGATGTTCAAGGACGCGCCGCCGTGCTTCGAGGAATTGGTCACTTCCCGCACATGCCGCGAAGTCGTGCTGACGAACACCTTCGTAAATTCCGGTATTAGTGCGCCAGCTATCGTCCCGCAACTGATGATGATGGACAGCACCCACCACAACGCCGGTTGCTCGTAGCCGGTCGCGTCCCGAAAATCGCCCAGCAACAATTTGCTCGCGCCAAAGGTGATGGCAATGGAAACCGCCGAAGTCAGCCAGACCAGGTGCGTCAAGGGCGCTTCGAAATCGAAATCCTTCTTGTTGCCGAACATGCTCTTGCTCACCAGTTCATTGGCAAAATACGATATGAGCGACGTCACAATCATCAGCGCGCGCATGACGAACAGCCAGATGATGAGCTTCGCGCAAATGGCCTGCGCGTTGGCAAGCGCAAGCGCAAGAAAAGCGATGAGCGCCACACCGGTCACGCCGTAGGTTTCAAAACCGTCCGCGGTTGGCCCGACGGAATCGCCCGCGTTGTCGCCAGTGCAATCCGCGATCACACCCGGGTTTTTCGGATCGTCTTCCGGCAGTTTGAAAACGATTTTCATCAGGTCCGAGCCGATGTCCGCAATCTTGGTGAAAATACCGCCGCAGATGCGCAGCACGCTCGCGCCGAGCGATTCACCGATGGCGAAACCGATGAAGCACGGTCCGGCAAGGTGAAGGCCCTCTGGCAAAAGGAGAATGCAGCTCATGAAGAACAATTCGACTGCGACCAGCAGCAGGCCGATGCTCATGCCCGAACGCAGCGGGATGCTCAGCGTGTCAAGCGGATTGCCCTTCAGCGCGGAAAAGGCCGTCCGCGAGTTGGAAATCGTGTTGATGCGGATGCCGAACCATGCCACGCCGTAAGAACCGAGAATGCCCAGGACGGATGAAAGCAGGATGACGATGATGTTCCCGGCAGTATTTTTATCGAGAACGCCGAAGTAATAGATCATGCAAGCCGCAATCAACACCCAAAGGATGAGCAGAAACTTGCCTTGCGTGAACAGGTAGGTTTTGCAGGTTTCCCAGATGGTATTGGAAACGTTCGCCATGCTGGAATGCACCGGCAGCGCCTTCGTCTGCACATACTGCCAGACGCCGAACAAGGCTCCTATCACGCAAATTCCAATGCCTATATACATCAACGCCGGACCGCTGATGCCCCATAAACCGGGGAATTTCACCGAGTTTAAATTCGGGATGTTGATGTCCGCTTCACTGGCGAATGCCCCTTTGCAGGTGCCAAGCAGAGCCAACAGAATCAAGAACCATGATTTCTTTTTATACATATGGGTTATTTTGGAGGATATATAGCAGAGACAAAATTAACGCGCGAGAGATTTTTGGGTTTTCTCGTTTATGAAAACGCAAGTCATTAAGTGACAGTTATTTCCATTCATTAGATTTACTATCTGTATTTCACCGGACTTCATTAGACAAAGTTGTGCCACAAAAGAAGGAGTCGGCAAGTCCTAAATTTCAAGCGTCCGAGATGGCAAATCGCGTCCATTTTCAGCCTATTTTCATCCGCAGTTTCGGCGTTTTGTTTGTGAGCGCAACCATTTCTTTAAATCCTGACCGGTTTAGCTAAGTCCTATTAGAATCCCAGTACCATCGGGGACGCAGGAACATATCTCAAACCATTTAGAATGCAATGCTTGAATGCGCCAGGTGGCTGGTTTGTACGAAATGAGGATTTTTTCCAATATTTTATGAAATGTCGTGAAATGTTAGGTGGTTACCGCAAATTGCGCCGGAGGTTTCGGGATGGGTGCTTCGTATGTTCTTTTCACCTGGATTTTGGAATCGGCCACCCCCTCCCCTCTTCAAAAAAGCAGGAAGAGAGGGAAAAGCGGAAAAAGCAAGGAATACGGGTTTTCGAGACAAGAACAACGGCGAGAAACCCTGATATCCCGCCAGACGCGGTAAGACTGCGCCGCCAATGGGAGTCATAAACGTACACGACGCTCCATCCGACGAAAAATGGCCGGATCGCATGGAACACCTGTGGGTGTCTTCTCTACGCCTCCTCAGCGGCATGCGGCAATGTTGTCAGAAGACATCAGCTCTGTCCAGCAATTTCAGGGGTCGCTTAAAAAAACTATTTTATTTTGCAGCCGCCGGGGGGTGCGACACTTTTTCGGATGACAATCTTTCCGGCGGCTTTTCTTGAACGAGGAAAAAGTCCTTCCTGGCCGGCGGAAGCCATCTCGAATAAGACCGGCTCGCGACAACGATGCTGTTGCTGGGAGCGCTAAAGGCCAGGGCGTATTTGCCGGTAACATTGGAAAAA
>DASRBR010000804.1:0-3585 GCA_035653495.1 Verrucomicrobiia bacterium | reverse complement strand
TCAGGCTGGTCATCGAACGGCTTGTCCGGGTCCGGACTGCCTCTTTATGGTTATAACGGCGGCTCCAACATTGTGGAGTTGACCCAGAGCGTGGGACATCAGGCCTCCGGCACGTTTTATCAAGCTCCCGTGTACGTCGGCGGATTCCTTGCCACCTGGACGTATCAGGTGGTCAATCCGTTCGGCACAATTGCGGACGGGATGGCCTTTGTGGTGCAAAATGATTCGCGTGGCGCAGCCGCCTTGGGCGATACAACCTTCCAGACCGGCGGTTCGCTGGGTTACGGCGCTCCAGGTGCGATCACCAACAGCGTGGCGCTCGAGTTCGACATCTTTACCAACGCTACAGGCGGAGCCGGCATAGCCTTGGACAGCAACGGCGCCATCGGACCGAACACCAGCACTGCCCCTGTGGATCTGGGCAGCGGCGATCCCATCAATGTCGCATTGCAATACCTGAATGGTCGCGCGACGGTGACATTGTTCGACACGGTAAACAGCAACACATTCACCACTAACGCGCTGGTCAATGTTCCCGCGATCGTTGGCGGCCAGCAGGCATTTGTCGGGTTCACTGCCGCAGATGGTGGAGCTGTTTCAACCCAGACGGTGAGCAACTTTGTTTATATCAGCCTCGTTGATCTGCAGGCGACGCCGAGCGGCAGCAATTTGATACTGGCATGGCCGGTGGGCGTCGGCGGATTCACCTTGCAGCAAAGCCCGGCCTTGCTGAGCGGCAATTGGACGCCTGTGACGAACGCCGTCAACGTGGTGAACGGCTCGAACCAGGTGGTTGTGCCGATCACCGGCAACTATAACTTCTACCGCCTCGTCAATCCTTAAACACCAACCCAGTAGTCCCGAGGCGGGAGAGCAATCTCCCGCCTCATTTTTTTGAAAGAGGCTTGACATGATTTTCCGCCATGAAGAGTTTGGGCTGCGATGAACGGGCATTTTCCAGCATACCTCTCAATCCCCGCCGCGGAACTTGGAAAAGGCCAATCCGTGAAGGTCCGTATTGTCCGGGACGCGGCGGCCCTTGCCGAAGATTTTGCGCGAGCCATCTTGAGCGAAATTGAAATCGCCAAACAAGCCGCACGCGCAGCGACATTCATCGTGCCGGTCGGCCCGGTGGACCAATACCCGGTGCTTGCGCAATTGATTAATTCTCGAAAGATTTTCTGCCGCGACGTCGTCTTCATCAACATGGACGAATATCTCGATGAGCACGACCAACTCGTTTCAGAAGAGCACCCGTTGGGTTTTCGCGGCCACATGAACCGCTCGTTTTACGGTTTGCTCGAAAGCGCGCTCGCGCCAGTTCCGAAGAACCGGATTTTTCCCGACCCAAATGATCCGGGCGCGATTCAAAAATTCATTCAAGCGCGTGGCGGCGTGGATGTGTGTTTCGGCGGCATTGGCATCAATGGTCATATCGCGTTCAATGAACCTCCTGAGCCGGGCGAACAAACTTCTGCGAAAACCTTTGCGGGTTTATCCACAAGAATTGTCACGCTTGCGCGTGAAACACGCACGATCAATTCCGTCACCGTTGGCGGTGAGATTTCGATTGTGCCGCCAAGGGCTGTGACGATCGGAATGAAGGAAATCCTTGCGGCGCGCCGGCTCCGATTTTATTGCAACCGCCCGTGGCAAAGCGCCGTGGTGCGGCGCGTGTTGCATGGGCCGTTGACGCCCGCCTGTCCCGCTTCTTTTCTGCGCACGCATCCGGACGCGATGCTCACCATGACGGAGCAGGTCGCCACGCCGCCGCAAATCCAATTACGCTGAATGAAATTCTTTGCGTCGGCACACTGGCGCGGACGTGGTGATCATTCCGGCAACGGCTGGCCTTTGGTCTCCGGCATGAAAGTGACGATAAGAATGCCGATCGGAAAGAGCAGCGCCAGCAGCGTGATTGCCAGTCGCAGGTCCATCTCTGATTTTAATCTGCCGGACAGGAACAGGATCGAAGCGGCAAGAATGCGCCCCACGTTGAAACAAAATCCTGTCCCGGTCCCGCGCAGATGCGTGGGAAATAATTCGGGAAAATAAATCGCGTAGCCGGCGTGGATGCCAAGAGTCAGAAAGCCGAACACCGGCAGAATCATCAACATCTGCCAATATGTTTGGGGAAGGTAACAGGTTATGGGAACGATGAGGAACGCGCCCAACATCATCACTTGAAAAGCGCGCCTTCTTCCAATCCATACTGATAATGGCCCGAATGCCAGCAGCCCGAGTCCACCTCCCGCTGTTTCAATCCAGCCGTATGCAATTTTCGCATGTTGCGCAGCCTCGACTGCGGATACGTGATTGCGCAGGAGCAGTTGCTCGGTCAAATTTTGCCCGGCAACGGTGATGCCCCAGAAACTTCCAAGGCCCACCGCCGCCAGCAACATGCCCAGAACGGCGTTTTTACTCCACCGCGGATTGAGCAGCAGTTCGCGAAAGCTGCCCATCGTCGGCCCGGCATTCTGATGCGCTTTTGTGCTCGCCGATTGCCAGCTTTCAGGCTCCTTGATGCTGATCCTGATCCAAAGGATCAACAACGCAGGGACAATTCCCAACACATATCCATAGCGCCATTGAGAGGCGACCACCAACCCGGCAAGTGTCGCAAGCCAGGTCCCAAGCACGCTTGTCGCGTGAAAAATTCCCGAAGCTTGCGCGCGGGCCTTCGGCGGGAAAACTTCCGCAACCAAACTTGCGCCGACTCCCCACGCGCCGCCGACGCCCATCGCCACCAGAAATCGCAACGCCGCGATTTGCCAAAGTTGGGTCGCAAAAAATGTCAGCCCGGAAAAGAGCGAATACATCAGGATGGTCACGGCGATCGTTGGCTTGCGTCCCCATTTATCCGAAAGCGAGCCGAACAACAATCCGCCTGCCGTTCCGCCAACGAGGAAATACGCCAGCAACATGTCACCCTGCTTTAATACGTCAGCGCTGCCCGCGGGCGCGTGCAGGATGTCCGCCAGCATCGGGTTGCGGGTGATGTTATAGATCTGCCCCTCAAATGCGTCGAACATCCAGCTCGCCGAGGCGATGGCGAGCACGAGCCATTGATAACCGGTGACTCCGGAATACCACTTTGCGTCCCGATTTGATTCCGCCTGTTGCTGCTGCGCGGTGATCATCGGGCTGCTTTGGTTTGCGGGCCGTAGCCGGGCATCGGCTTCCCATCTTTATCCAATTTGTGACAGGCCCAAAGCAAACCGCGCGTCACCAGGTCGAGATAAACATCCGATTCAACTGTATTGTTGCCGTGCCCAAGGGTGGTGCCAAACGTGCGGCCTTTGCCGTAAGTGTTCACCCAGATGCAAACCTGGTTGCCTTCCTTCGCGCCGATGCCTTGCGCCAGCGGGATGCAATTCGGCCAAAGCTTCTGGATCACATACAGCTCGTCGGGAAAATCTTTCCAAGTTTTCGGAAATCCTTTCATGATCGGATGCTCCGGATTGAGATTCTCGACCACGAACGGGCGCAGCGCCTCGTGATGATACGAACTCACGCCGAGCACTTTGCGCCATTCATCCGTTTTCGCGAGCCGATAGGCGTGGATGGAACAATGCAAAACCACAG
>DASRBR010000803.1:0-2044 GCA_035653495.1 Verrucomicrobiia bacterium | reverse complement strand
AAAGGAAAAGAAAATTTTGCGAAACTTATCGCGGATGGTTCGTTGCGACAGGACAAATCGCCCTCCTTTTATCTGTATCGCCAAATCATGGGCAGGCACGATCAGATCGGTCTCGTGGCCGCCGCGAGTTGCGAGGATTATCTGCGCGACATCATCAAGAAACATGAGTTCACGCGGCCCGACAAGGAAGACGACCGCGTGCGCCACATCGAAACGCTCAATTCACAGACTGGCCCGGTGTTCCTGACATATCGCGCGAACGCAACCCTCGACGAACTTTTCAAAAAGAAATCCGCCGAGGCGCCCGAGATTGATTTCACCGCCAAGGACGGCGTGCGCCACACCGCATGGGTCATTTCCGATCCCGCGAGCATCCAGCGCATCGAGAGCGAGTTTGCGCGCATTCCGTTTCTTTACATCGCCGACGGGCATCATCGCAGCGCGGCGGCGGCGCGCGTTTATCAAAGCCGCAAGGGCGCTGGGCAGAGCGCGTATTTTCTCAGCGTGATTTTTCCGCACAACCAGATGCAAATTCTGCCGTACAATCGCGTTTTGAAAGACCTCAACGGCCTCACGCCCCCGCAATTGCTGGAAAAATTGGACGCAGTATTCATCATCAAGAAAAACGGCGCCGCGCAGCCTTCGCGCAAACATGAACTTGGCCTTTTCCTGAACGGCCAATGGCACACGCTCAATTTCCGACCGCAATTCGCCGCCACGAATGATCCGATCGAGAAGCTCGACGTCACGCTGCTACAAAAATATGTGCTAGCGCCAATTTTCGGCATTGATGATCCGCGCACGAGCAAGCGCATCAATTTTGTCGGTGGCATTCGCGGCACCGGCGAATTGGAAAAGCTTGTGAATTCGGGCGAATACGCGTGCGCGTTCTCGATGTTCCCGACGAGCATCGAGGATTTGATGACCATCGCCGATGCCGGCGGAATCATGCCGCCCAAGAGCACGTGGTTCGAGCCCAAGCTGCGCGACGCGATGTTCTGCCACATGATTTGAGAAGAATTTCGCCACGGATGGACACGGATTTTTACTAGCTAACGCCCAACATCGAACATCGAACGCTGAACATCGATTGGCCGAAGCATTCGGCGTTCGATGTTGGGTGTTGGATGTTCAGTGTTTCCATAATTCTTTTTATTTCGTAGATTGATTCGTTATGGCGATGAGCCGGTTAAAACGCGGGTTGCGGGCGACGCTGTCGGGCATGGTGGTGAACGCCTTTCTGGCAGCAGGAAAACTTGCCGCCGGTCTGCTTGGCCATTCGCACGCGTTGGTGGCGGACGCCGTTGAATCGTTTGCGGATATTTTCAGCGCGATAGTTGTCTGGCGCGGATTGGTCGTCGCCGCCGAGCCGCCCGATCAAGAACATCCGTACGGCCATGGCAAGGCCGAACCAATCGCCGCCGCGATGGTCTCGACCATGCTTCTGCTTGCGGCGCTTGGCATCACCATCACTGCCGTGCAGGCGATGCTTTCGGGTCATCCCGAAAGACCGCGCGCATTCACACTCGCCGTGCTGATCGCCGTCATGGTCATCAAGGAACTTATGTTCCGCTTCGTCTCGGGCGAAGCCGACACCGTCCAAAGCACCGCCGTGCGCGCGGATGCCTGGCATCATCGCAGTGATGCCATCAGTTCGCTCGCTGCCGCGGTTGGCATCACCATTTCGCTGATCGGCGGCAGCGGTTACGAAGCGGCGGACGACATCGCGGCGGTCGTGGCTGCGAGCATCATCGCCTTCAATGGCTGGAGCATTCTGCGTCCGGCGTTGAGTGAGTTGATGGACGCCGCGCCGCGCCGCGAAGTCATTGAACGCATACGCCGCATCGCCAACACCGTCCAAGGCGTCGAACGCGTCGAAAAAACCATCGTCCGCAAATCCGGCCATCGCTACCTTGTGGACATGCACATCGAAGTGGACCCGAAAATGACTGTCGAAACTGCCCACGGCATCGGCCACAACGTGAAGGACAAGGTGCTCGAAAAATTTCCCGCTGTCCGCGACGTGCTTGTGCACATCGAGCCG
>DASRBR010000802.1:0-2739 GCA_035653495.1 Verrucomicrobiia bacterium | reverse complement strand
CGGACTTGGATCCCCACTTTTGTAAGTGCCACACATGACGATGATGGCCCATTTACCCGGGATTTGATTTATGTAGCCTTGTAATGTAGCCAGGGCGGTATTGTTGTCCGCCGTGCCTACATTGATGGGAAATCGGATCATGTTAAAGCTGTATTGACAATTGTAAACGTCCTGATTGGAATAGGGCCAGTTATACACGCCGGGCTGAAAGGCAGCATCCCCGCTGTCGGGTTGGCCGTTGACATAATAGGCGGGCGGGAGATTAATCCCATAATCCTGGGCCAGCCCGGATTGAACCAGTCCGCCAACGACGCCGAAGATGGCGACTGTTTTCCAAAGTAGGGACAACGACAAGATGCCGGTATTTCGTTTTAATGTTTTAGCCTTCATGATTTTATTTTACTGGGTTGTTTTTGGTTGGTTTGTGCTCGAAACGTCTCCCCTCCAACTTGAAAGTGGCGGTGGCCGTGCAAACCTCAACACTGTTGTTAAGGGCCCAAGGGGGAATCGCCGATAGCATAGCTGCCCTGCCTTAAGAAGTCAATTTTACAGGTGGTATTCGATCCAATGAAAAATAGGAGGAATATGACGAATAGGACAAAGGCGAGGCTTACTAATTAGCTTTAACCCCGCTTACCTGAATAATCGCGCGCCTGCCCCAATAACTGATCACTTCACCGTGTTCACCAATGGCGCGAGGCCCTGGATGCGCACTTCGAGGCGGTCGCCGGATTCGATCGGGCCCACGCCGCTGGCCGTGCCGGTGCAGATGACGTCGCCCGGCAAAAGCGTCATGTTGGTGGAAATGAAACTGACCAGCTTGTAACAATCAAAGATAAGCTGGTTGGTGTTGGAATTCTGGCGCAACTGCCCGTTCTGGAACAATTGGATGGTCAAATCATGCGGGTCAATCTTCGTTTCCACATACGGCCCGAGCGGCGTAAATGTGTCGAACGATTTTGCCCGCGCCCATTGGCTTTCGGCATTTTGGATGGTGCGGTCGCTGATGTCCTGCGCCGCGGTGTAACCAAGGATGTATCGCGCAGCTGCGGCGGGCGTCACGTTGCGGACGCGCCGGCCGATGACAATTGCCAGTTCCGCCTCGTAATCGGTGCGATGATGCGGAAAAGGAATTTCAATCTTCGCGCCGTCAGGGATGAGTGAAGTGGTGGCCTTGAACCAAAACAACGGCTCTTTGGGCAGCGGCTTGCCGCTTTCGCGCGCGTGATCGGCGTAATTGAGGCCCACCGCGATGATCTTGGATGGCGTGACCGGCGTGAGCGTGCGCAAGCCTTTGAATGCGGTCGGTTTTTTGTCGAACGACGGCGAACCGAACACGTCCCCGCGCAGACGGTACAATTCTCCGTCCACGACTTTGGCGTAAAAAATTTCGTCACCCTTCTGAAATCGGCCGATTGCTGCCATATTTAGGCAGAGTAATAACAAATCGGTTGCGGGGCTCGCAAGCCGATTTTGCTCGCAAGGGGCTGCCAAAACGCCCTTTAATCCAGCAAAATTGGCTCCTTTTATGTCTTCGGCAGCGAACAGCCTCAATTTAGTGCGTGAAAAAACCGGCGCGAAATTGCGCGAAATCGCGGGGCGCACGCGCGGCGCATTCGGCTTCATGGCTGTGGACCTCGCGTCTGGCGAGCAGTTCGCGCTGAACGAACACACGGTTTTTCCGCAAGCAAGCGCCATCAAGATCCCCATCCTCATGGAGGTTTATAAACAGGCGGGTGAAGGCAGATTTGCGCTCGCCGATCTACGGCGGATTGAAAAAGCCGACAAAACGCCCGGCAGCGGCATCTTGTCCGAACTTGGCGACGGCACGGTTGAGATGAGCCTGCACGATCTCTGCGTGCTAATGATTCTGGTGAGCGACAACACGGCGACGAACATGCTCATTGACCTCGTTGGCATGGAGAACGTCAACCGCACGTTGCAATCGATCGGGCTCAAACAAACGAGTTTGCAACGGCGGATGATGGACATGGCGGCATGCGCGCGCGGCGAGGAAAATCTTTCCACGCCGTTCGAGGCCGCGCGCATCATGGAACTGCTGCATCGCGGCGAGTTCATCAATCGTTCGGTGTGCGATGAGATTCTTGCGATTTTGAAAAAGCCCAAATCCACCGCCATCGCTTCGGGATTGCCGGAAGGAACTCCCATCGCATCCAAGCCCGGCGGCATTGCGGGCGTGAAAACCGAATGGGCGATTGTGCAGTTGAAGGAGCGGCCGTATGTCCTGACAGTGATGGAAAGTTACGGCCTCGGGCAGGAAGCGCCGGATGCGTTCAAGGAGATTTCCAAGGCGCTTTACGAATATTTTTCCAGGCTTGGACACGCGACAAATTATGGCGCGTACATTCCCCCGCCTCATTGAGCCGAAGTTGGCGGCGAAACGTAAGTCGGCCCTTCGCAACGCGGGCCGTCATGGGTCCAGATGAGCCGGTCGATGCACATTTGGCGCGCCTTCATTTCCTTGTCCCACGCGTGATAGCAAATATATTCGGTTTCACCGTCGGGGCCGACGATGATTGAATTATGGCCGGGACCGAAGACGTGGCCCGGCACGGTGCGCAACACCCGCGGGCCGCCTTCGTTGCCGAAATCCGAATACGGCCCCATCACGGAATCAGAAACCACATAATCCACACCGTAATTTTCTGTCTCCCAACGGCCCCCGCTATAGAAGCAATAATATTTTCCTTCGTGCTTGCGGACGCACGGGCCTTCCAA
>DASRBR010000801.1:0-3871 GCA_035653495.1 Verrucomicrobiia bacterium | reverse complement strand
AATAGCGTTGCGCGCCCATGGCCGAACCAACGCTCTCGCCTGCCGGCGGCGGATAAAGTATTTGTTGGACATTGGAACCGACGGTGCTGTTGGTGCCGATGGGCAACGTCATCGCAGTCTGCCCCGTCAAATAACCCGGCTTTGGAGTCCCATTATAATTGACGGCGCCCGTCCAATAGCTGGCTGGCAGCCCGCAATTTGCCGGGTCTGTGATCGTGCCGGTCGTCGTCACCATTCCGTTGAAGGTGAGCGTGTCAGGCGAGCCGACGTAAATGTTCGTGTTTGCATGGACGGTTCCATCGATGGTCAACGGGGCGCAATCGCTGAATTCAAGCAGGCCGTTGTAAAAAATGGCGAATTGGAAGATGGGGATTTGCGCCAGTTGCACATCGTACTGGACAGCATTGGTGAAGTTATAATTGTAAGTGGAACTGGCCCAGCGGCAATTGGCCAGGATCCGATAAGTGGATGAGTATCCCCACAATCCGGCATACTGCTGCTCCAAAGAAACAAAGGAAGCATTGGCGTTGGTGGATGTGCGCGCGACGTAAATGCGGTTGTCGTTTCCCATCCCATCCGACCAGATGAAGTTGGCCCAATACGGATTTTCAGTGCTCGTTGGCAGCAAGCCCGTCCTGTAGAGCGAAAGATTTGTAATCACCTGGGCTTCGCCATACTCGTCGAAATCAATCATCATCCGCGCGAGGACTTTTTCCACCGCCGCTTCCGCCGCGCTGTTGCCGGAAGTGTAGAGCGTGCTGCGGTCATTGAGCCGGACGTTGCTGGTTGAGCGCGAGAGCGTCGCAGACAACAGGAGCACACTGGCTGCGACAAGCACAAGGACGATGAACAACGCGACATAAGCCGCCTGCCGGCGGGAACGACCGAGATGAATTGCAATTTTCATGCGGTTGAACGGTTAAGATTTGATTCGCAAAGATCAGGGAGCGCGGCGCGTCGCGCTGTAAGTGAGTTGATAATAATTGACGAGATAATTGGAACCCACCGGCGTCAGTGGATACTGAAATTGGGCGAACTGAAGGAAAACCATGATCGTGTAATTGAAATTGTAATTGGTGGGGTTGATCGTCAGGTTGGTCGTGCCGGTGTAATCCATCGCCTTGAACGTCATCGCGTTCGTCTGCCATTGAGAAACCTCGTTGGTCAGATAACGGGCCACGATATTGGATTGGAGCAACGTGCCGTTGGAGGCAACACTCGCCCGCCAGAGCGCCCAAGAATTCGTGTCGAACCAGTAATAGATATTGATGCTCGTGTTCGTGCTGGTGGTCAGTTGCAGCGCAGGCCCCTGCTGTGGCCCGTTGGTGATCGCCTTGAAGCTCGAATACGTGCCGGCGCCGATCTGCGCGTCCTTGCAGGAGCGAATTTCATCCAGGAGCATTTGAAAATTGATTCGCGAGGCATCATTCGCACCCAATTCGCTGTTCACGAGTTCATCCTGCCGCAGCCCATACATGTGGACGGTGATGAATGCGGCCATCATCATCGTAAAAATCGCCAGGCTGACCAACAGTTCTACCAGCGTCATCGCCCTGGCATTTTCCCGGGAATGGAATCGGATCTTCATTGGTCTGGCGCGCGGTAAGTGACAATCGTGTTGCTCAGCGTTCTGCCGTTCCAGGGCCACATCGTGGTCACTTGAATCATTTTCACCTGCACATTGAGGCTTGGATTATTGGTCAGCGTGGTCACGCTCGTGTAATTCGTGCAGTAAACCACGTTGGTGCCGATGACGGGCAGTTCAAGAATGCTGGTGCTGACGGATGGAAAATTGGTGGTCGCGTCCTTCGGCGGATAGGATTGCGTGTCCCAGGGCGCTGAGCGAACGCGCTCCATGATCTGCACTGCCTGCGCTTGCGCTGCGAGTTGATAACCAGCCCGCTCCGCAAACAATGCGGAATGCGTATAAGCTGTGATCATTCCCCCAACCACCAGCCCCATGATCGCAAAGCAGATGACGATTTCGGCAAGTGTGAAAGCGTTCTTGCCGCAACGTTTGCACGTCTTGAGCTGCATACTTCTTTTGGTTGTATCCGCGAATCAGGATGCTTCCTGCCAGGGGAACAGGCTCGAAAAAGTTGGAGCAATCAATTGGTTCGCGCGCGCCAAATAAACGCCCCTCCATAGAAGCATTCGCAGTGCCGTCCCATGCCCACGCCAGGTCAGCCGCAGCCTTCGCTTTTTGCCTGTTGCCGAACAACTTTCTGTCTCAAAACCATACACAGAACTGTCTCAGTGACATATATTGCTTCACACCGCACCCCTGCTCTGCTTTGGTATATCATCTCTATGAGAACGCTTTTGATCGGCATTGATAGCGGCACGCAATCCACCAAGGTGCTGGTTGTGGACGCCCAAAATGGCAAAGTCCTGGCTTCCGCAGCGCAGGCGTACGGTCTCATCCCCAACCTGCCGCCCGGCGCAAAGGAACAAGCGCCGGAAACCTGGCGCGCCGCGGCCGCCAGCGCCATCCGTCAAGGTTTGCGCCAGGCGAAGGCGTCTGTCTCCGAAGTTGTCGGCATTGGCGTGAGCGGCCAGCAACATGGATTCGTCCCGCTTGATGCCAATGGCGAAGTCATCCGCCCGGCCAAACTTTGGTGCGACACCTCGACCATGGCTGAATGCGCGGAAATCACGGAAAAACTCGGCGGCCAAAAACAAGCCATCCGCGCGCTCGGCAATGCCGTTCTCCCAGGCTTCACCGCGCCGAAAATTCTCTGGCTCAAAAAACATGAGCCGAAAAATTACGAGCGTCTCGCCACCGTTTTGTTGCCGCACGATTACCTGAATTTCTGGCTCACTGGGGAACGCGTGATGGAATACGGCGACGCCAGCGGCACCGCCTTGCTCGATGTCCGCAAACGCAAATGGTCCCAGGCCGCTCTCGAAGCAATTGACCCCGCGCTTGCCGAAAAATTGCCGCCATTGATTCCCAGCGATCAACCCGCCGGCAAATTGCTCAAGGCAACCGCCAAGACGCTCGATGTGAACACCGACATTGTTGTCAGCGCGGGCGGCGGGGACAACATGATGGGCGCCATCGGCACCGGGAACACCAGCGCCGGCGTCATCACCGCAAGCTTCGGCACGAGCGGGACGATTTATGCCTGCGCTGAAAAACCGGTTGTGGATCCCTCCGGCGAGATCGCCGCGTTCTGCGATTCCACCAATCGCTGGCTGCCGCTCCTGTGCACCATGAACGTGACCACCGCGACGGAAATGGTGCGTCTGGCCAGCGCGTGGTCTCACGAGAAATTTTCCGCAACCGTCGCGCGAGTCCCGGCAGGTTCTGGCGGGCTCATGCTGCTCCCATATCTTGAAGGCGAACGCACGCCCAACATTCCCGCCGGGACCGGCGTTCTTTTCGGCCTCAACCAGCGCACTTACACGCCCGATTTTCTCGCGCGCGCCACGATGGAAGGCGTCACGCTCGGGATGAACTATGGATTGCGCCGGTTAAAGGAACTCGGCGTCAATCCAACGCAAATTCGCGCCACGGGCGGCGGCGCGAAATCGAAGGCATGGCGGCAAATCATGGCCGATATTTTCAACACGGAAGTCGTCACGCTTAAGGTCACCGAAGGCGCGGCTTACGGCGCGGCCTTGCAGGCGCTCTGGTGCTGGCGCAAACAAAAAGGCGAAAAGATCGCCATCAGGGAAATCACCGACCAATTCATTGAATTGAACAAGGAGGAAACGGCAACGCCCGATGCGAAAAACGTGAAGGTTTACGAAGAGTTGCAGGCGTTGCAGGACGAAATGTCAACGAGCCTGCGGGAAATTTTCGAGAAACATCGCGCCCTGCTCCTCAAAATGTAATCGAGGGACCAATGTTCTTCTTTATTCCAAT
>DASRBR010000800.1:0-3086 GCA_035653495.1 Verrucomicrobiia bacterium | reverse complement strand
TGTCCCGCATGCGGGATCCGCGGACGGCGCAGCGCGCCGTCCCTACCATTTCACATCGGCCCAAATTTATTCCTGCATTTCTCAAACTCGATCTTTGTTCCGGGACTGCAGGAGGGGTGCATTTTGAACTCGGTTCCATATCAACCGGTGGGTTCCGGCGGTTTGGGTACGTGCGGCTTTCTGCTGCAACGGTTGGCGAGGGATTCGACCACGTAAAAAGTGACCGGCACAATCAAGGTGTCCACAAACGTCGCCCCGAGCATTCCGCCGATGACGACCGTGCCCATCGTCTGCCGCGCGACGGCGCCGGAGCCGGAAGACAACCAGAGCGGCATGCAACCGAGAATGAACGCGAATGAGGTCATCAGGATCGGGCGCAAGCGTATGCTCGCGCCGGCTTCGGCGGCGTCAATGATGGACTTGCCGCCCTCTTCGTACTCCCTTTTTGCGAAAGCAACGATGAGGATGGCATTTTTTGCCGCAAGACCGATGAGCATGATGAGGCCGATCTGCGCATAGACGTTGTTTTGGAAACCGCGCGCATTCAACGCGACGAATGCGCCGAGAATGGCTGTCGGCGTGCCGAGCAACACGCTGAAAGGCAGCGACCAGCTTTCATATTGCGCGGCCAAAATCAGGAACACGCACAGAATGGAGAGTGAGAAGATCAGCGCCGGTGAAACGCCTTCAGCCGCTTTTTGTTCCTGGAAGGACATGCCGAAATAATCGTGGCCCATTGTCTTGGGCATTGTTTGCGCGAACACTTCCTCGAGCGCCTGGTTTACCTGGCTGCTGCTGTAACCGGGCGCGGCGGCGCCATTGATTTGCGCGCAGGGATATTCGTTGTAATGGAGGATGAATTCCGGCCCCACCCGGCGCTGGATCTCCGTGAACGCGGAGAGAGGCACGCTTTCGCCGGCGCTGTTTCGCACGTAAAACAAGCGCAACTTGTCGGCGCTGGAACGATATTCGTCCTCGGCCTGGAGGTAAACCTGCCATTGCCGGCCGAAGCGGTTGAAATAATTTACGAAGTAACTGCCCATGAATGTCTGCAAGGTCGTATAGACATCGTTGAGTGAAACGCCTTGTTTTAACACCCGGTCGCGGTCCACTTTTGCATAGACTTGCGGAACCGTCGGGAGCCATGTCGTGATGATGTTGGTGATTTCCTGCCGGTGTTTCAAGGCATCGACAAATTTATGCACGTTTCCATCCAGGAAATTTAGGTCCTGCGAGCCGGAACGGTCTTCGAGCATGAACGTGAAGCCGCCGGATGTGCCGATGCCCGGAATCGATGGCGGCGCAAAGGCAAAAACAACCGCCCCGGGGATTTTGGCCAGCTCAGTGTTCATGGTTGAGCGGATGGCAGTGAACTGTTCGTTGCGCTTGGTCCGCTGGCTCCAGGGCTTAAGCGTCACGAAAAAGAAAACGTTATAGGTTGCCTGCACCTGGCTCAACAGGCTGAAGCCTTCAACGGTGGTGCAATACCGGACACCCGGCATTTTCATCAAAACCTGTTCGATCTGTTTTGCGACTTCGTCAGTGCGTTCCAACGAAGCAGCGGACGGCAGTTGCGCTTGCACGAACGCATATCCCTGGTCTTCTTCGGGCACGAAGGCCGTTGGCAACCGCTTGGCCAGGAACAGTGCCGCCACCCCGATGGCTGCGAGCGATAGGAGCGCCAACACGTTGTGTTCGATGATTTTTCGGCTGATGTGCAGATATTCTTCGCGGACCTGGTCGAACTTGTCGTTGAACCAGCAGTAGAATTTTGCCAGCGGTCCGCGGTATTGGTTGTGCCTTCTTGGACGCAAAAGTTTTGCCGCAAGCGCAGGGCTGAGCGAAAGAGCGTTGAACGCGGAGAGCGCAACGGAAATCACGATGGTCATCGCGAATTGCTGATACAATCGCCCGGTGATGCCCGGGATGAAAACCGTGGGCACGAATACGGCGGCCAAAATCAGCGCCAGCGCGACCACCGGCATGGCGACTTCGTCCATGGCCTTGAGGGCGGCTTCCTTTGGCGGCAGGCCTTCCTCGATGTGGCGCTCGGTGGCTTCAACGACAACGATGGCGTCATCGACCACAAGCCCGATCGCCAGCACCATGCCGAGCATCGAAAGCGTGTTGATCGAGAAACCAAACAGCGGGAAGAACGCGAATGTGCCGATGAGCGCGACGGGCACGGCAACCAGTGGAATCAATGAAGCGCGCCAGCCCTGCAGGAAAACGAAAACGACCACGATCACCAGCGCAAGCGCGATGAACAGCGTGCGCATGATTTCGCGGATGCCTTCCGAAACCGCCTGCGTGGTGTCGAGCGAAATCGCGTAATCAAGGTCCGGCGGGAAGGCGCGCTTTGCCTCTTCCATCAGCTTCTTGACCTCGTTCGCGTCGTCAATCGCGTTGGAGCCTGGCAATTGATAAATGGCCATCACCGCGGATGGCTTGCCGTTGAGCTTGCCGACAATGCTGTAAGTTTGCGCGCCCAATTCGACCCGAGAAACGTCCCGCAAACGCACCACCGAGCCGTCGGGATTCAAGCGGATGACAATGTCGCCGAATTCCTTTTCAGTCACCAACCTGCCTTGGGCCGTGATTGTGTAGGTGAATTCCTGGCCTTTGGGCGTGGGCGGGCCGCCGATCTGTCCCGCGGGATTGACCGTGTTCTGCGCATTGATGGCATTGATGATGTCGCTGACGGTGATGTTCAGTTTGGCGAGTTGATCGGGCTTGACCCAGAAACGCATCGCGTACTGGCCTGCGCCAAAGACATTCACGTTGGAGATGCCTTTCAATTGCGTGATGCGATCGACCAGGTTGATATAGCAGTAATTCGCCAGGAACGTGCCGTCGTGCGTGCCCTTGGGCGAAACGAGCGCGACCAGCAACATCGGCGTGGTCGGGGATTTCAACAACGTGACGCCGTAATTGCGCACATCGGCGGGCAACTGCGGCTGGGCCTGGTTCTGGCGCAATTGCGCGAGCACCTGGTCGATGTTCGGGTCGGTCTTCACGTCGAAATTCACGCCCATGCGCATCACGCCATTGTTCGCGCTGACGGAATACATGTAATTCATGTTGTC
>DASRBR010000799.1:0-2658 GCA_035653495.1 Verrucomicrobiia bacterium | reverse complement strand
TCCGCGTATTCAATCCATTTTCGGGAGCTTTGGCTCAACGCTGCCGTTGCTCACGCGAATGATTATCGCGGTCAGCCATGCCATGATCCACTACGGGCTTTGGATCGCCGTCGCGCTGGTGATTGGCATCATCCTGATCCGGCAATGGATCGCTTCGGACCATGGCCGCCGCGTATGGGAAAGTTTCCTCCTGCGCACGCCCATCATCGGGCCATTGCTGGCGCAATTCGCGATGGCACGCTTCTGCCGGATGCTCGGCACGTTGCTTGGGGCAGGCGTGCCTTTGGTGCAATCGCTCAACGTGGCGCGCAAATCCATCGGCAACCAAGTCCTCGTGGATGCCGTTTCCAATGCGATTGAGCGTGTCAAGGAAGGCGGCCAGTTGGGCAAGAGCCTTGCCGATTGCCGCTACCTTTTCAGCGGGTCAACCGTCGAGATGATTGCCGTGGCGGAAGAAAGCGGCCGTTTGGACCAGGAACTCATCCGCCTTGCAGCCGTCACCGAAAGCGACCTTGACCGCCAACTCAAGACTGCAGTGTCCATTGTCGAGCCGATGATACTCGTCTTCATGGCGGTCGTTGTGGGAACCATTTTCATCGGCATGCTTTACCCCATTCTCACTCTCGCGACCCAAGTCAAATAAAACAATGCCCTAAGAATCTAATTATGAAATCAAACATCGTTAAAATACAAAGACGCCAACGGCGCCTGCGCGGGTTCACGTTGATCGAACTGCTGCTCGTTCTTACCATCCTTGCCATTTTGGCGGCCATCGTGGTGCCGAAATTCACCGGCGTGGGAGAAAGCGCAAAAATCAAGGCCACCAAGGCGCAACTGAGCACGTTTGCAACGGCGCTGGACATGTTCGAAGTGGACAACGGCCATTATCCCAAGCATCTGGAAGATTTGACCGTGCAGCCGCGTGACGCGACCAACTGGCGTCAATATATGGAGAACATTCCTCTCGACCAATGGCAGCATCCCTACATTTATGCCGTGCCCGGCAGGCATCGTCCCGGCTCCTATGACCTTTCCTCGGCTGGCCCTGACGGACGGGCGGGAAACGACGACGACATTGTGAATTGGCAGAAGTAAGGGCCATCGTGGATGATCAGGAAATCACATCAAGGCGGCTTCACCCTCATCGAGCTGGTGCTCGTGATGGTCCTGTTGATTGTTGTCGTCTCGATTGTGGTCCCTTCGCTGGAAAAATTTCTGGGCGGACGTTCCCTGGATTCGGAAGCGCGCCGGTTTCTTGCCTTGACGCGTTACGCGCAAAGCCGCGCGGTTTCGGAAGGCATTCCGGTGCTGTTGTGGATTGATCCCAATGGGCGCGCCTATGGCATCGCACAGGAAACCGGCTACACGGACGGCGACACCAAAGCGCAGGATTTCGCCGTGGCTGATGGATTGAGCATTGGCATGGACAAGTCGGCAGGCACAAAACTCGCGCGCGGCAAGCGCATCGGCATTCGCTTTTCGCCGGATGGCAGTGTCCTTGCCGATGGCAGCGTTCCAGCAGTGTTCATCAAGGAAAAGAACGGCGCGACGGTTTGGATTGTGCAGTCCGCCGACCGGTTGAGTTATGAAGTTAAAAGCTGAAATGAACGCTGTAACAGTCAACGACCAGCTTGTATCCGGTGGGGGGATAATGCTTCCTTCCCCCTCACCCCGACCCTCTCCCTCAGGAAGAGGGAGAACCATTTTCCCGCGTTGTGACGTATGGAATGCCTCAGTTCTTCAATCCCTATTCTTCCGAAAAAACCAAAGCGCGGCGAATGCAATCGCAACGAATAGATTTGCAAAACGGCCCGATTCGCACCCCCTCTCCCCAAGGGAGAGGGCTGGGGTGAGGGGGAAAAAACCAATCGCAAACCTGGATTATAAAAAGGCGAGGCGTACCTCGGCGCGCTCCATTCGCTCAGGTTTTACGCTCGTGGAAGTTCTGGTTGCGCTTGTGCTGATGGCGGTCCTCGTTCCGCTCACGGTGGAGGGAATGCGGCTCGCAACGCTAGCCGGCGAAGTTGCGCAACGCAAGGAACTCGCCGCGCGCATTGCGGACAAGGTCATCAACGAAGCGATTGTCAGCGGTCAAAACCAGTTTGCGGGGCAGGGCAATGAGCAGTCGGGAAGTTTTCAGTTTCATTGGGTGATGACGGACCGGCCGTTCAACCCGCTTACCAGCCTGCCGGTCATCGCCAATCCGAACGGCGTGAACCAAAACGGCGTCAACTCGAGCATTATCCATGAAGTCTCGGTGGATGTGACGTTTGCCGCGCAGGGAAAAAATTACGACGTGCTCTTGAGCACGCTGGTGAACATGTCTCCGCAATGAACTTGAATCGCGACACAACGATAGGAGCACCGGCCTCCGGACTGGCGGGAGGATGTGTTCGGCGAGACGCCGAACACAGCACGCGGGACGCGTGCGCTCCCCAAACCGCTATCGCGGTTCCATTCTTACACCCTGATTCTGCGCACGAGCCGGGGTTCATCGCGGCAGACAAGAATGTCTGCGCTACATTGGCGTTCACGCTGATTGAACTTGTCCTTGCGCTGGCGATCTCAGCGGTGGTGCTGGTGGCGATCACCACGTTGTTCTTCGGCGCGCTACGTTTGCGTGACCGCGTCTCGGATGTCGCCACGGAAAACCTTCCG
>DASRBR010000798.1:0-7576 GCA_035653495.1 Verrucomicrobiia bacterium | reverse complement strand
TCAGTTTCATCAATCAGGCGGACGGCGGATTGATGCAGCGCCTCCAGTTCAGCCATTCCCGGTTCGTAACGGGCAAACTTGACCATGTCACACATGGAAAGAAATTCACCGAGACTGGTTTTTTGCTCCGGCAACAAAAGGTCGCTGGATTGCAATTCGTAAAGAAATTCCTCAGTGGTGCGTTCCGGCGCATGAAAATGGAAACGCTCCTCCAGATACCAGCGGGCGGTGTCTGACACCAGGATGCAAAATGGTTTCGGCTGCGAAATCAACGCGAGCGCTTGTTGCAACTTCAAGCGGGCGCGTTCGTGCGATGAAATGACGCGAACAGGTGGCGGTGTGGATGCTTTTTTGCGCCAATAACGCCACGCAAAATAAGCGGCTGCGATGACCGCCAGCACAACCAGTACTCCCCAGACCCAGAGCCAGACATCCGGGATTTCGACCGGCGGTTTGGGAGCGCGGATGTCCGCGGCTCGCGCGACCCCCCCAGGATTAAGTTGTTGAAGAGCGTTGGTGTTCATCCGTGCAATCGGCGTTTTTCGCGTGTTTCAAAAAAACGGCCCAACGCAGAAGAATAGGACTGGTCGGTGCGCAATAAAATGGAATCAATCTTCGCTGCGCGGAACACGCGCAACAATTCCGCCTGCGCGCGCGCCTGCCGTTGCATGAACGCTTCGCGCTTGCGGGAGTCGCCCGTGTTGACCTCGACCACTTCGCCGGTTTCAGCGTCCTTGAGAATCAAGCGACCCAAGGGCGGCAATTCAAGTTCGTAACGGTCGGCGATCTGGATGGCTACCACGTCGTGACGGCGATTCGCCTGCCGCAATGCGGTGAATGAAGCTTGCGCGAGCGATTGCGCAAGCATCGGCCCAGATGAACGGCGTGGCGTCGCGCCTAAAACGCGGTCGGTGATGTTTTGCCCGAGAAAATCCGACACGACCACCGCGATGGCTTTATGCGGTGTGACGCGGGTCAGAAATTCGAGAGCATGATTCAGGTTCGTGCCACGGCGTTTCGGTTCGGAGAAAAGGATTTCCCGGATGACGCGCAGCACGTGACGGCGCCCTTTCCGTGGCGGAATGAATTTTTCAACTTCCTCGGTAAAGAGGATGAGGCCAACCTTGTCATTGTTGCGAATAGCGGAGAACGCGAGCACGGAAGCTATTTCGGCAGCAAGTTCGCGCTTCGATTGTTCACCTGAGCCGAACAAACCGGAGCCGCTGACATCCACGACGAGCATCAAGGTCAACTCGCGTTCCTCGACGAATTTTTTCACGAAAGGATGGTTCATCCGCGCGGTGACGTTCCAGTCGATCGAGCGAACTTCATCACCCGGTTGGTATTCGCGCACCTCGTCGAAATTCATCCCCTGTCCCTTGAAGACGCTGTGATACTGGCCCGCGAGCGTTTCGCTCACGAGCCGGTTTGTGCGGATCTCGATCTGGCGGATTTTCTTGAGAATTTCGCGGGGAATCATAGGCTTGCAAAATAGGGCTTCGCAGATAAGCTTAGACTCATGAGTTCGGATTCAATCATTAAAGAAGCCCGCGCACTTCCTCTAGCGGAAAAAATCAAAATTTGCCGCAGTCTTTGGAATGATTTCGCGGGTTCAAGCGAACTCCTCCCCGGTGAAGCCGAATTGATAGACCAACGTCTCCAAGAGCATTTGGACAATCCCAGCGATGTTGTTTCTCTTAAAGAAGTCAAAGCGAAATTGGACGCAAAATACAGGAAATGAGGCCGATCGTTCTTCGGCGTGTTGCGCAACGGGAGTACGAGGAATCCATTGAGTTTTACGATAAACAGCAGGACGGTTTGGGCCAGTAATTTTGAGAAGTCATTGAGGGTTATTTCCAACGCATCGCCAACAACCCCGGTCAATTTCCGGATGTCCGCCACGAGGTTCAACGCGCAGTCGTGGTGGATCGTTTCCCATTTGTGATTTATTTTGTGGTTGAGCCGCAGCGTATTGTGATCCTTTCTGTTTTTCACGCGAGCAGGGACCCGGCGCAGTTGAAATATCGACGCTAAAACCGCGAATCGGTTCGTGCGGATCTCGATCTGGCGGATTTTTTTGAGAATTTCGCGGGGAATCATGGGCTTGCGGAGTGCGGAATTAGGGAACCTGCCGGGTGTAATTCGCGTTGCACATCGGGACTAGCGATGGAATCGCCTTGCTCCCCACAGTGGTTATGATAACGTGAAAACATGAGCGCGTCAGAAATCTTGGAGCAAATCAGGCGATTGCCGTTGGAAGAGCAACACGAAATTGTCGAAACCATTCGGCAGGAGTTAGGTGAATTTGACGACGAGCTTTCGCCGGAACAAATCGCCGAACTAGAGCGACGTGCCGAGGAGTTTCGCAGAAATCCGCAAGCGGGGATTCCATGGGAACAGGTGCGCGACGAAGCGCGCAAACGCTTCGGCTTGAAGTGAGGCGTGTTCGGCTCACTTCGCCCGCGCAGACGGACTATTTTGAAACAATTGCCTGGTACGCGGAGCATCAACCTGAACTGGCGACCAAATTCGAGAAGGAATTGGAAAACCTCTTTGAAAGAATCAAGCGCGATCCGGAGATATTCAGTAAGTTTACGCCTACAGTAAGCAAGGCACGGATGCCTAAATTCAAATACGGCATTTATTTTACGATTGAACATGACGAAATTGGCGTTCTTGCCATTTATCATCCAAGCCGAAATCCAGACGCCTTGCGCTTTCGGCTGAAATAAATGTTCCACAAATATATCATCCAGTTGCCGGTTCTTGCGAATCTCGATTTTGCGCATTTTTTTGAGGATTTCGCGGGGAATCATTTTTGTGCCTCAAAAACTTTTCCATTCCATTCGTAAATGGTTTGGGGACTTTCCGCAGCGGACATGTGCCAATGCGTTATGAACGCCGGTTTGCCCGTTTCATGCGTGAACCTGCAGCTATTCCCTGAGAGAAGGCCAATCAGTTCAAATCCCTTATCAGTGTCGAGTTCCGTGAACTTTGTCGCGAGAGGGCGCAAAATATAATAATGGCCGTTGCCTTGAGCGCCGCGAATCTGGTCATAGATGCCGCCATTATAATAATGCGGCTTGATTAGATAGAGGTACTGGTCTTGCATTCCTTTATCATCCACGGTGATGATTTCTGTGGAGCTGTCGGCCGCCATTTTTAAAACAACATCCTTATCTTTGGAATACATGCCGCTGTACTCATTTAGAGCAATGAAAGTGTAAAAACTTCGATATCCAGAAAATTTGATTGGCAATTCAATGGATTCAAAATCAATTGGACTGACAAGTTTTGGCTTGGTGCTGGAACAGCCAGCGATGAAACCCGCCAAACCCATCGTGATGCAGGCCATAAAAGTCCGCAGGATCATGGCACCGGCAATTCATCGAAAATCTTCTGGATGACCGTTTCGCTCGTTTTGTTCTCGGCTTCGGCTTCGTAGGTGATGGTCACCCGATGGCGAAGCACATCCATTCCGATGCTCTTGACATCCTGCGGCGTTACATAACCACGACCTCGCAAAAAAGCGTAAGCCTTTGCGGCCAGCGTCAGGGCGATGGTCGCGCGCGGTGAAGCTCCGAGCTGGATGAAATCTTTCAACTGGATCTTGTAAGTCTCTGGTTCGCGCGTGGCACAAACGAGGTCAACGATGTAATCCTTCACCTTTTCATCAATATAAATGTCGTTGATGATGCGGCGCGCCTCGAAAATTTGCTGCGGCGTCACGACCGGCGCGACGCTCGGAAGATTGGTTGTGTGCGCCATCAAGTCAAGAATCTGGCGTTCTTCCGCGCGTGAGGGATAACCGATCTTGAGCTTAAGCATGAAACGGTCAACCTGCGCCTCGGGCAAAGGATAAGTGCCTTCCTGTTCGATGGGATTTTGCGTGGCCAAAACGAGGAATGGTTCCTCTAGCTTGAATGTTTGGTCGCCGATGGTCACCTGCTTTTCTTGCATCGCTTCGAGCAACGCGCTTTGGACTTTGGCAGGCGCGCGATTGATTTCGTCCGCGAGCACAAGATTGGCAAAGATTGGGCCACGCCGTGTGCTGAAACCGCCAGATTGCGGATTGTAGATCTGGGTTCCGATGACGTCGGCGGGAAGCATGTCAGGCGTGAATTGCAGTCGTGCAAACTTGACGCTCAGACACGAGGCGAGCGACTTGACGGAAAGTGTTTTGGCCAGGCCCGGCACGCCTTCCAACAGCACGTGGCCGTTGGCGAGCAAGCCGATGGTCAATCGCTCCACCAAATAATTTTGGCCGATGATGACCTTGCCGATTTCATTGAATAATGGCCGCACGAATGCGCTGGATTCCTGCACGGCATTGTTGATGGCGCTGATTCCTGTATTCATTTTTGCGCAAAATATTACAAGAGATGGACAAAAAAACTAGAAAATCTGTTCAGAAATGCCTCTGCGTTCCTGTCTATTTGGGTCTTGCTTTAGAACGTCGTAGTCGTTAAGCGTTCGGGCGTAGGACGTAGTTTTCAACCAGGAAATTCAAAAAAAGGGTATTCATGCAGATTATAGGCTTGGTTCTGTTAGGCATTGGAGGGATCACAGCATTCGTTGGAGGAATCATCTTTTTAATCGCGGCGTTTAGAGAAAGCTTACTTTGGGGGCTCGCCTGCCTTTTGATTCCGTTTGTGAGTCTCATTTTTCTGGTGCTCCATTGGGCGGAGGCAAAGAAAGGCTTTTTCATTCAACTGGTTGGTCTGGCCTTGATTGTGATCGGTGTGTTGATTGGAGGTCATGGTTCCTTGCCTCCGTCCCATTAGACGGTGAGCAGCGCTGTAGAGTTCTAAAACCGCTGTCTGGCATTCTCGATATCGCGGACGATTTGTTGTTTGAGCGCATCAAGCGAAGGGAATTTTTGTTCGTCACGCAATTTATCCAAAAACGTGATCTCCATTTCCTGGCCGTAAAGGTCGCCGTGAAAATCGAGCAGATGCGCTTCGGCGCGAAGTTGCGGCGTTGGATTTTGCAAGGTCGGACGCGAGCCGATATTCACCACCGCCCGATGGAGGCGGCCTTTAACATTTGCATGCACGGTATAGACGCCAGTTGGCGGCAGCATCAGTCCGGTGACATCCAGATTGGCGGTCGGAAAACCGAGCTTGTGACCAAGTTGATCGCCGCGGATGATGGTTCCGGCAATTGAATAAGCCCGTCCAAGCATCTGGCTTGCGGCATCCAAATCGCCCGTGCGAATGGTTTCGCGAATGCGCGTGCTGCTCACCACCTTGCCATCGAGCGAAACGGCAGCCATCCCGTGGACCGCGAAATGCGATTCCGCGCCAAGTGTTCTCAGCAATGCGACGTTTCCCGCGCGTTTGTGGCCAAACGTGAAATTGCTGCCAACGCACAGGCTTTGGATACGGCCAAGATCGCGCGCGAGCCCGCGAATGAACGTTTCGCCGCTTTGCTCGCTGAACGCCTTGTCGAAATGGATCAGCAACAACGCGTCTGCGCCGAGCGATTCAATGACTCGCAACTTTTGCGGAAGCGAATAGATCAACGGCGGGACGCGGTTTGGCGCCACGACCGTGCTCGGATGCCGGTCAAAGGTTGCCACCATGCTGATGGCCTCATGTTGTCGCGAGTCCGCGATGGTTTGACGGATGATTTGTTGATGCCCAAGATGCACGCCGTCGAAGAACCCAATTGCCAGACACACTTTGCGACCGGAGGGTTCGAGCTCTTTGGCGGCGTGGATGAGTTTCATCGCAAAGGTTAACTCAATTTCAAAAAAGGAATCACGCGCTTTTCCAGTTCACTTAGAGGAAGATCGAGCACCTGCTCGAATTCAATTGCATCGGCGACATTGAATTTTCCGGAAACGGTTCGCCGCAAGGTTGCAAGATGCGCGCCACAACCGATTTTTTGGCCAAGCTCATGCGCAAGGCTTCGAACGTAGGTTCCCTTCGTGCAGGCCACGCGAAAACGGCCAATCGGCTCCTGATAATCGGAAAATTGAAAACTGTAGATGTGCACCAAACGCGCTTGCCGCTCCACTTCGATGCCTTTGCGCGCCAGTTTGTAAAGCGGCACTCCATCCTTTTTGACCGCGGAAACCATCGGCGGTGTTTGCATGTGGTCGCCGACGAATGATTTTCCCAGCTCGTTGAGTTCGCCAAGCGTGATCGGCGGAACAGGAAGCGAAGCGACCAACTCTCCGACGGCATCATAACTGTCGGTGGATTCTCCAAACTTGATGGTACCTTCGTAAACCTTGTCGTCGCTCATCAATTTTTCCGAAAGCTTGGTGCCGCGCCCGAGGACGATGATGAGCAGGCCCGTGGCGTTGGGGTCCAGCGTGCCGCAATGGCCGACTTTTTTGAGACGGAACGTGCTGCGGATCGCATCCACGACGTCGTGCGAGGTCGGGCCTGCGGGCTTGTCAATCAGGAGCGCTCCATCCAATGGGTCAAATTCATGCATGGCAAACCGGGGAAAATTCGGAAGATTATTCCGCCGCGTCCAGCGCTTTTTTTACGGCGGCGATGACCCGCCGTTGGATGGCCAAAGGTGGTCCGGGAATCCGCGCGCCTGCAGCAGCACGATGGCCGCCTCCGCCAAAGAGCGCCGCAATCTCGTTCACGTTCACCTTCTCGCTTTTGGAACGCAGGCTAATGCGCGTCAGTTCGGACGTGATTTCCTCGAAAAGACACGCGACGATCACCGGTTCAATCGCGCGGATATGGTCAATCAACCCTTCCGAGTCATCGGGCTTTGCACCGGTCCGGGTATAATCCTTCTGCTTCAGCCAGAAATAAGCGATCTGGTCATTATGCGTCAGGCGGAAATTGTTATAGACATGCTTGAGCAATTTCGCGCGCGAGAGCGGATACGATTGATAGACTTCGTGGCAGATTTTGGCAAGGTCCGCGCCACGTTTGACAAGATCGCCGGCAACATTGTAAGTGCTGGGGCGGGTGCTGGGATATTGGAACGAGCCGGTGTCGGTGGAAACGGCGGTGAACAAGCAATCGGCAATCGCCGGAGTAATAGGCCAGTTCACAGCCTTCATGAAGCGGAAAATGATTTCACCGGTGGATGCTTCCTTGGCGGATACCCAGTTGATGTCGCCGTAGCGCGTGTTGCTGGCGTGATGGTCAATATTGATGAGCAATTTGCGCTGGCTGATGTACCCCCCAGTCTTGCCCAGGCGTTCGAAACTGGCCGAATCGGTCGCAATAATGCAATCGAATTCCTGGCCAGGTTTTGGCCTTTGCACAAATTTATCGGGATCGAGAAATGCCAGCTTATCGGGCATCGGGTCCTCATTCCAGCAGGTGACTTTTTTGCCCTGATCGCGCAACGCAAGCGTCATTGCCAATTGCGAGCCAATGCAATCACCATCCGGTCGGACGTGCCCGACCACGCAAAAGGTGCGGTGAGCGTTGATTCCTTCAAGGATGCGGTCAATGATTTTTGGGTGTGGCTTCATCAGGAGGCGTGGCGTGTTCCAACTCGTCAATGATCTTGAGGACTTTGTTGCCTTGTTCGATGGATTGATCGATCAGAAAGCGCAATTGAGGCGTATATTTGAGAATGACCGCCTTGCCAA
>DASRBR010000797.1:0-2168 GCA_035653495.1 Verrucomicrobiia bacterium | reverse complement strand
CGACTCTTTTGGGCATCGCAGCGGATAAAAGGCTCCTTGGGATGCTGGCTCTCAGAGACGCTCTCAAAGCGGGCGCGAAGGAGGTGATGCGGCAATTGCAAGAGGATGGTTTGAAGACTTACCTGGTCACCGGCGATAATGCGTTGACCGCGCAAGTCATCGCCGCGCAGGCCGGAATCCCAGCGGAAAATGTTTTTGCGGAAGTGCGCCCGGAAGAAAAGGCGTTGTTTATCGAAAAGCTGCAAAAGCAAGGCGCGCGCGTGGCGTTCGTGGGCGATGGCATCAACGATGCGCCGGCATTGGAAGCGGCGGATTTGGGCATCGCCGTCAGCCGCGCAAGTGATGTGGCGCGCGCGGCGGCGGACATGATTCTCTTGAAATCAGAAATCAGCGCCGTGCCCGAGGCGCTGGGATTGGCGCGGGCATCGTTGCGCACCATCAAGCAAAATTTATTTTGGGCATTTTTTTACAACGCGGCAGGCATCCCGCTGGCTGCGCTCGGTTTTATGAGCCCGCTCCTTTGCGCGCTGGCGATGGGGTTGTCCGATTTGGTGGTGATCGGAAATGCGCTGCGATTGCTGAGATGGAAGTTGAAGGCGCGATGAATACCGTCTTTTGATATGCAAATTTTCCAACACACGCACCGGGTCAGCTACGCCGAATGCACCGCCGGCAACCATGTGTATTACGCGCGTTACCTGGATTTGCTGGAAATCGCGCGCGGCGAATTTTTCCGGCATCTCGGCACAAGCTTTCTTGATTGGCAGGAGCAGGGCGTGATTTTTCCGGTGATTGAATGCCGCGTGCGCTACAAAAGTCCGGCGCGTTATGACGACCTGTTGGCGATTGAGCTTTGGCCCACTGCGATTGAAAAGGTGCGGCTGAATTTCGCAGCCCGCATTTTGAAAGCGGACACGCTTGTCCTCGAAGCGGAAACTTTTCATGC
The DNA here is from genome assembly GCA_035653495.1 of Verrucomicrobiia bacterium. GTDB lineage: Bacteria > Verrucomicrobiota > Verrucomicrobiia > Limisphaerales > Pedosphaeraceae > DATAUW01. Next base: position 1,222 of record DASRBR010000797.1, on the reverse strand, counting down.
GTGCACGGGCACGGACGAAAAATTGCGGCGCATCCCCGATGAACTCGAAAAACTGCTGCGGCCTTATCTGCGCTAGCAGCAATTAACTTAAAAAACAACCAATGCGCTTCAACGTTCCGGCGAAACTTTCTGTAATTCACTTGTCACAACTGGCTGTGTCACTCCCTCGACCGGCGTGAATTTTACATCGTTCAAATTCAAATGCCCGACTCCCTCCGCTTGAATTACCGGGCGCAAATCATCATTGGCGAGGCTGAAACGCACGTCTTCCAGCGTGAGGGTTTGCACATTGCGCGCATAAAGGGCCCACGCGGGCAGCGGGCGCACATCCACACCGGGCCGGTCCACCCTGCGGTCCGCAGGCCATGGTTTGCCGCCCCCAACAAACTCCACGTGCGCGTTTCGCAAAACAAAATTGGTGATCGGCGTATCGCTCCAGCTCTCAATCGAAATCGCCGAATGATAAATTCCAGTGGCGTCGAGGCCGGACACCGTCACGCGCCCGACCGCATTTCCCGGCTTGCTCGACAAGCTTATGGGCGACGCGACGTTTTCCATCACGTTGTCGGCGAGCAACACGCCATCGAGCAAACCGCCCGTCCTGTCCCAGGCGCCGGGTTGCAGGTTGATTCCCGCAAGCATGTTGGTGCGGTGCTTTTCGCGCGAACTGCGATGCGGTTGTTCACCCGGACCGCGAAACAAATTGTGCGCGACGGTCAGGTTGGTTGCCGGGCCGATGAGCCGGATGCCGTTGCACGAAGAATTGATGAGACAATCCTGGATGACAGTATTGTCCCAGTAACGGCCCGCGATGGCATCGTCGCCGGTGTAAAGCTGGCAGCCGATGATCTTCACGTTATGGCACCAATGCTCCGGTGCGCCGCGCCAGTGAATGCCGTCCCAACCACCGATTATTTTCACGTTGCGAAATTCCAGGTCGTCGCTTGCCTCGCAGAAAACGGCGTAGTTCGCGGCATCCACAATGGTCACATCACGCAAGGTGAACCGGCGGCAATTCTCAAATGCGATTGCATGCGGCCCGCGCATGTGCTCCTCGCCGTTTGGGTCGAACACCTTGTTTCCGTCGATGACACCATCGCCCATGATTCCGAAATCTTCCGCATTGTCCGCAACGAGCAACGCGCGGTTCCAATTGCCCCACTTTCGTTCCGGCATGAACGGAGGCGCTTCTGGTCTGGAATATTCGTTGAGATTGGTTGTG
>DASRBR010000796.1:0-3059 GCA_035653495.1 Verrucomicrobiia bacterium | reverse complement strand
ATTGAAGGCCTGCTTCAATGCCGAAGAGCCGATGCCAGTCGAGGAACGACTTTCACCCGGAGCGGAAGTGGTGCTGGGCGAGGGGGCGTTCTCGGGGCTCAAAGCTTCTGTGCTGAGGGTGATGCCGGCCGGCCGGCGTGTCCAGGTGTTGCTGGACATTTTGGGGCGGCCAACCGCGGTGGAAGTGGACCGCCGGTTTGTGGCGCTGGAAAAGAACTCGGTTGCGCACCTGTTGCCGTTTTTGGCGGCAGCGCCGCAGCCGGAGTTGGTGCAGGCGTAGTCGGTTAGATGTTGTGTAATCAATCAGGCCCCGGTCAGGCGTATGGGACCGGGGGAGCAGCAGTTGGTCTTGCGAAAAAATTCGCGCGCCCAACAAGTGCGGAGCCTTGTTGCGATTCGGTCGTGGATTTGCAGCGGTAAAGAGAGGTTTTTCATGCGAGCACACAAAAATGAAAGCGCCGACTTTGTGGCTGCCGAACAGGGTTTTCGCCAATTGGCGGAAGCCATCGGCGCCGTCCTCAAGATGACCGATGCGGAAGACGGGCGGACGTTGTACATCAGTCCGGCGTTCCGTGAAATCTGGGGACGCGGTTGCGATGACGTGTATGACTCGACGCGCGCGTGGTTCGACGCCATTCACCCGGAGGACCGCGACCGGATGCTTGAAGCCGGTTTGGGCATTCACAAGCATGGCGGCTACGACGAGGAATATCGAATCATCCGCCCGGACAATACCATGCGCTGGATTCGGGAGCGCGCGTTTGGCGTGCGGAACAAGTCGGGCAAACTCTGGCGCATCGCCTCCGTCGCGGAAGACATCACCCGGCACAAACTCGTGGAAAAGGAAGTCATCGAGAACAACGACCGCGAACGTTCGCAATTGGGCCGGGATTTGCATGATGGGATTTGCCAGCAACTGGTGGGCATAGCGTTCGCGACGGATTTGTTGCGGCGCGATCTGATTTCGAGTTCGCCCGGCGAAGCGGTGCGCGCGGCGAAGATCACCGGGCTGCTTGACCAGGCGATCACCCAGGCGCGCAATTTATCGGACGCGTTGTGCCCGGTGAATTTGACGGGCGACGGGCTGGCGATGGCATTGCGGGCGCTGGCGGGCGAAACGAATAAAAGTTCGAAAGTGGTTTGCGGCGCGGATTGTTCCGAGAAGGTGTTCATCCATGATCACGCCATCGCGATGCACTTGTATCGCATCGCGCAGGAAGCGGTGCAAAACGCGCTCAAATATGGAAACCCGACGCAGGTGTTGATCCGGCTCTCGCAGGATGGAGACACGATTTACCTGAGCGTGACGGACAATGGCCGCGGCGCGGATGAGGAAGGGCAGAGGAATTTTGGAATCGGTTTGAGCATCATCAAATTCCGCGCGCAGATGGCGGGCGGACAATTGAAGCTGGAACTGAACGATGCGGGAAAGACGGTCATCACCTGCACGTTCCAGCAAAATGCGGCGCAGGAGCGCAAAACGGACACCGATTTTTTGTTTTTGGACGCAAAGGCACCAACCGTTGCATGAACGTCACCTTGCGAACAATCGGTCGTAACATCACAAGCGTCATGTCAGTCTAACAACTTTTTTCCATGGACCGTTTGGCAGATATCAAAAGCAGGGACCCGGGGCCGGCGAAGCCCGGGCCGCATGATGTGCCGCGCTGGAAACGCGCGCTGGATACCATTTTGATTTTGGCGGCGATGCCGTTGTTGCTGCCGTTGATGGTGTTCATCGCGATCGTGGTGCGGTGCGTTTCAGCAGGGCCGGTATTGTTCCGGCAGGAAAGGATCGGGCATCTGGGAAGGCCGTTCCAGTGCTTAAAATTTCGCACCATGTTTGTGGGCAACAACACCGCGGTGCACCAGGGACATTTGAAGGAGTTGATGAAGACGAACGCTCCGATGGTGAAGATGGATGCCAAGGGCGACGCGCGCATCATTCCGTTTGGAGTGGTCTTGCGAGCGTCGGGATTGGATGAACTGCCGCAGGTGTTCAACGTGTTGTTCGGTGACATGAGCCTTGTGGGGCCGCGTCCGTGCGTGGCCTATGAGTATGAGCGTTATCAGCCGTGGCACAGAGAACGTTTCGATGTGCTGCCCGGGCTGACGGGGCTTTGGCAGGTGAGCGGCAAAAACAACACAACCTTTGAAGAGATGATGCGGCTCGACATCTATTACGCCCGCCACAGCTCGGCATGGCTGGATTTGCGCATCATTGCCAAAACAATCCCCACGCTGCTCATCCAGATGCATGAGACGCGCCGGCGCAGGAAATCGGAACGCGCGAGCGAGCCTGTTCAGCCGGCAACTGCGGGGACCAATGTTTCAACACAGCAGTTTAAAATTTCAGCACGAACCAAGAATCAGGAGGCATTATGAACAAGCAAGTTAAAGTCGGAGTTGTGGGGTTGGGCTATTGGGGCCCGAACCTGGTGCGTAATTTCAGGGCGCTTCACGATTGCCATCTGCGCATGATGTGCGATTTGGACGAGGAGCGCCTGAACCACTTGTCCTCGCTTTATCCCGAAGTCGAGGCGGCGAAGGAGTTCAAGCACGTGCTCAACGGCGCAAACCTGGACGCCGTGGTGATCGCGACGGCCGTGGGCTCGCATTTCACCATGGCCAAGGCGGCGCTGCTTGCGGGCAAGCACACGTTCATCGAGAAGCCAATGGCGTCGTCGTCCGAGCAGTGCGAGGAACTGATCGACATCGCGCGGCGCAAGGGAGTGGTCCTCATGACGGGCCACACGTTCCTCTATTCGCCGGCGGTGCGGAAGATCAAGGAAATCGTTGACAGCGGCGACATCGGCGAGATCCGCTACATTTCGGCGCGCCGTTTGAATCTGGGCTTGTTCCAGAAGGACATCAACGTCGCATGGGACCTCGCGCCGCACGATATTTCCATCATTTTATACATGATGGGCGAACAGCCGGTGACAGTGAATTGCCGCGGCAGCGCCCACATCACGCCGGGCATCGAAGACGTGACGACGATGTGCTTGAGCTTCGAGAAGCAGCGCACGGCCATCATCCACAGCAGTTGGCTCGACCCG
>DASRBR010000795.1:0-3767 GCA_035653495.1 Verrucomicrobiia bacterium | reverse complement strand
TGACCGAACCCGCAATTGCAGCCAGATAATATTCGCGCAAATCCGGTAAATTTTTTTGTGCGATGGCGTCGCGCAATGCATGTCCATCGTGCAACTGTTTCAACTCCACCGGCGCGAGCGGGCGATTGTAAATCCGAAGCTCATCGAGCATTCCGCCTTTCAATCCGGCGGAACGGAACCGCGCCCCAAAGCTCAGATTGCCGCCGCTGTTTTGCGGACTCTTGAAAAGATGATCGCGCAGGATTTCGCTTTGGAACGGCTCGCCATCCACAAAAAGTTTCATCCCTTCCGCTTTGCCGCAGCCATCATAACTCACGCCAATCTCAACCCATTGGCCGGACGGAATCTTTTCGGCTGAACGAATGGCGATGGCATTTCCCGGCCAGAACCGTTTCACGACAAAGAACAACCTCCCCTGTTCCAGCGAAAGCTCGGTCCCAAAAAATCCAGTGTCGGTCCCCTGCGTGCGATGAAAGATGATGGCGTTGGTCAATGTCGGCGGAATTTTGAGCCAGAAAACCAAAGTATATTGGTCCCATGGGTCCAACCGGCCTGCGCTTTCGGGCAAAACCAATTCATCATCGCCGGTGAATTGCAAAGCCTGGCCGCTTTGGCCTGCAACAAGCTTGTTCCCATGAATCGGCGCGGTGAGTTGATTGGTATTGAGCAAGTTGGCGACCTGGTTGTTGGTCGCAAAGGCGTCAAAGGAGAAATGCCCGACCAAACCGGGAATCTCCGCGGAAACATTCGAATGCTGCAGCCAATTTTGAAAGGCAGGCTCGCTCTGATTGGTCGCGTCGCTGAGCGCGTTTTCTTTTGTGCGCAGAACTGCTGTCGTGGTCTCCATCGCTTTTTGCTGTTCCGCATCTGGCACAAGAAGCGTCGGCGTCGGCACGTGGGCCGAATCGTTGTAGAGGCCGTATTCGTCAATGCTGTTGAAAAAGGCGCCGAAGCTGTAGTAATCACGCTGAAGGATAGGATCGAATTTGTGATCATGACACCGCGCGCATTCAATCGTGAGCCCAAGAAAAACGGTGCCAAACGTCTGCACACGGTCGGAGACGTATTCGTTGCGCCATTCTTCCTCGATGCTGCCGCCTTCGCCGGTCTGCCGATGGAGCCGATTGAAGGCCGTCGCAAGCCGGTCATCGCGCGACGGGTGCGGAATCAGGTCGCCCGCGAGTTGTTCCGTCAGGAATTTGTCGTAAGGCAGGTTCTGGTTGAACGCGCGTATCACCCAGTCGCGATATGGCCAGGAATTGCAGAGCGCGTCGCTTTGATAACCGTAACTGTCCGCGTACCGCGCCGCGTCAAGCCACGGAACGGCCATGCGCTCGCCAAAACGTTTTGACGCGAGCAAGCGGTCCACAACTTTTCCGTAAGCGTCTTTCGACGGGTCGCGCAAAAAATTGTCCAGTTCCTCCGGCGTTGGCGGAAGGCCGGTCAAATCATACGTGACCCGCCGCAACCAGCGCCATTTCTCCGCTTCCGGCGAAGGTTTCAATCCGTCCTTTTCCAATCGCGCCAGAATGAAATTATCAATCTCGTTGCGCGCCCACTTTTTATTTTTTACCGCTGGAACAGGCACGGAATCAGGCAGTGGAATAAAGGCCCAATACGGCTGGTATTTTGCGCCCTCCGCGATCCAGCGACGGATTTTTTGCTTTTCCTCCAGGGTGAGCGAAAGATTGGAATCTTTCGGCGGCATTCGCTGGTCATCGTCCTTCGCAAAGATTTTTTGCACGACCAGGCTGTTTTCGGGTTTTCCGGGAACGATGGGGTAAGTGTGTTTCTTTCTTTCAGCGTAGGCGCCTTCTTGTTGGTCAAGCCGAAGCCCGGCTTTGCGCGCCGCCTTGTCCGGTCCATGACATTTGAAACAGCGATCGGAAAGGATGGGCCGAATGTCGCGATTGAACTCCAGCTTGTCCGCGCCACGCGATGCGATTGCAGCAAAAGTGAAAAATCCGCCGCAAAGGACGACAAGCAAAGCTCGCACTGGCAGGGTCATTCCTTCGTTATTGTACAAGCCAGCGCTTGCGGTGTCCACTGGCACATTGGCGGGTTGTGTCTTAAGCGAGACTGGCACAAATGGGTGGGTCTGAATCTGGCAAATTGCATTTACAGCAGGTTGAAAACGGATGAAGATTGCCTTCACGCATGAACTTGAAAAGACTGGCTTTTGCGCTGGCGTTCTTTTGCGCAGCTTTGGCCCAGGCCCAAACCACGACTCAATTCGAACTCAAACCCGGCGACCACATCGCCATCATCGGCAACACGCTCGCCGACCGTTTCCAGCATTCCGGCTGGCTCGAGACCTACATCTACGAACGTTATCCCAACTACAACCTGGTCTTCCGCAACCTTGCCGTGGCGGGCGACGAAGTCGTCATCCGGCATCGCGTGGCGGATTTCGGCACGCCGGACGAATGGCTGACGAAAGTCCGCGCGGATGTCATCTTCGCGTTTTTCGGTTTCAATGAATCCTTTAAAGGCCCAGCCGGGCTCGATTCTTTCAAGTCCGATCTCGACCATTTTCTGAAAAAGACTCTTTCCGAAAATTATTCGGGCAAAGGCCATCCGCGCATCGTACTCTTCTCGCCCATCGCGAACGAAAGACATCAGGACCCGAATCTTCCCGATCCCACCCGGAACAACGCCAACATCCTCGAATACACCAAGGCCATGGCCGAAGTCGCGCGCGCAAATGGCGTTCTTTTCATTGATCTTTATCATCCTTCCCTGGATCTTTTTGCCGATGCTGCCAGTCACAGACAGTCCCTCACCATCAATGGCATTCATCTGGGCGATGCGGGCGACAATTTGATTGCGCAGGTCATTTTCAAGGGCCTTTTCGGCGAAACGCCCGCAGCCAATCCCGAATTCAAAAATGTGGACCTTGAAAAGCTTCACGCCGCCATAATCGACAAAAACGAGGAATGGCATTCGCGTTACCGCACGATCGACGGTTACAACGTGTATGGCGGCCGTTCCGCTTTGGCCTACGCGCCAGGCGAAGGAAAATTCATCGAAGACCGCAACCCGCCCGCGCCGTTCATTTCCAATTTCAAGGTGATGCAGGAGGAAATGTCACAACGCGATGTGATGACCGCAAATCGCGACCAGCGGATTTGGGCCGTCGCGAAAGGAGGCGACCTCAAGGTGGAGGACACCAACCTGCCGCCCGTCACGAAGGTCCCCACCGATTTGCCCGGGCCGAATCCAGACCAATCCTACGTTTACCTTGACGGCGAGGAGGCCATCAAAAAGATGACCGTTCATTCGCACATGAAGGTCAATCTTTTCGCCAGCGAGGAGATGTTTCCCGAACTGGCCAACCCGGTGCAGATGGCGTGGGACACCAAAGGCCGGCTCTGGGTCTCCGTCTGGAGAAATTATCCCGAACGCACGCCCACCAGCAAAATCGGCGACAGCCTGATCATCCTTGAAGACACCAAGGGCACAGGCAAGGCCGACAAGGCGACGGTGTTCATTGATGATTTGAACGCGCCGACCGGTTTTCAATTTTTCAAGGACGGCGTGCTGCTCATGCAAGCGCCGGATTTGTGGTATGTGCGCGGGTTCAAAGACGACCACGCCGAAGGCCTGGAACGCGTGCTGATGGGCATGAGCTCCGCCGATTCGCATCATACGGCCAATTCGCTCTGTCTGGATCCGGGCGGCGGAATCTACCTGAGCGACGGCGTGTTTCATCGCACGCAAGTCGAAACCGCATGGGGGCCGGTGCGCAACATTGACGCCGCGATTTA
>DASRBR010000794.1:0-6186 GCA_035653495.1 Verrucomicrobiia bacterium | reverse complement strand
TATCGAGGCGCACATTGATTTTCCCGATGAAGACATCACGCCCGACACGCGCGCGCAGCTTTTGGCGCGATTGGAAGGCGGCTTGCAATTCATGGACGAACTTCTGCGCACCGCCAACGAAGGCCAGATTTTGCGGCGCGGCATCCGCGCGGCGATTATCGGCCGGCCGAACGCGGGAAAATCGAGCCTGCTCAATCAACTGCTCGGCCACGAGCGCGCGATTGTTTCGGCCATTCCCGGCACGACGCGCGACACCATCGAGGAAACGGCGAACATCCGCGGATTGCCGGTGGTTTTCGTGGACACCGCCGGTTTGCGCGAGGCTGGCGATGAAATTGAGGCTGAGGGAATTCGCCGCAGCCGCGAATCATTGGCGCGGGCGGAATTTATTTTGCAGGTGCTCGACAATTCCGAGCCGCTGACGAAAGCCGACGAAAATTTTCTCGCCGAGTTCTCAGCGAAAAAACGCATCCTCGTCCGGAACAAGATGGATCTGCCCGCGCGATTGCAACTGCCCGATTCAATCAAATCGCCGGTCATTGAAGTCTGCTGCCTCACGGGCAAGGGAATTGAGACTTTGAAGGACGCCATAAAAGAACTGGTTTGGGCCGGGGAAATTCGCGCGGAGATGTTGCAGGTGATGATCAACGCGCGGCATCAGGAGGCGTTGTCGCGCGCCCGCGCCGCGGCGCAAAGGGCAGGGGACGCCTTGCAGGCCGATCAGACACTTGAACTCGTTGCGATGGATTTGCGCATCGCGATGAATGCCGTCGGCGAAATCGTGGGCAAAACCACGACCGAAGATTTGCTGGATTCCATCTTCAGCCAGTTTTGTATTGGGAAGTGAAGATCGGGGCACGTCGATGATTGGTCGCGAAGCGATACTGGAAATTAGCTAGACACGAAGTGTCTGGTCTAAGCAAGCGCTTAATTCGTCCTGAACGGACGATGGAACTCAGCGCTAAGACCTGATATTTCCTTTGCCCTTTCAGGACAAAACAGTTTTGATTGCACCACCAGACACTTCGTGTCTGGCTAATATCCGTTGTCCCTTCGGCACAAAACACCTCTTGATTGTCGCACCAGCATTTTGTGTCTGGCTAATTTCCAGCCGATCCTTCGCCGCTCAGCGTGCTGATTTTATTAAACGGTTTTGATCCGTTTGCTTCCAAACTACAACCGCCAGCCAAAGGTAAATCAGCGCGAAACCCCATTGCGCGCTGGCAAGCAGCATGTAAAGACGGTGCCAGTTGAAGAAGATGTGCATCGGCCCGCTGATTCGATGTGTGGATGTGTCGAGTTTTGCATCGAGCACGGAATGCACGTAAAAAAGCCCGCCTTGAAGCACGATCATCGCCAGCCATGATAAGAGCATCAACAGGCGCGGAAATCCGGGCCGCTGGAACCACGCGTTCAAACCGAGGATGATGAGGGCAATCACGCCGATGGCATTCAGCCAGTTAGTGACTTGTTGCGTGATAAACCCCACATCGCGCTCGCCGCCCATCACTTGATTTCCGGTGGGAATGACCACGCCTGTATAAAACGTGAACCCGCCCATCCAAAAGGCGATGGTCAGAAGCACCGCGTAACGTCGCGCCAAGGTCATCATCGAAAAGAGCGAGCTTGGGAGCAGGGGAATTTCGTGTCGAGAATTTTTATCTCAGCCTCCCTGCTTCTGAAAATTCTTTGTCATTTACCAATCAGCTCTGCGCCGCGTCCGATTGCTTGAGAAATATCTTTGAATCCGTTTTCAGCCAGGCGCGCGCGCAACCCGTTCACGATTCTGCGCGCGATGCCCGGCCCTTCATAGACAAGCCCCGTGTAAACCTGCAACAGGGTTGCGCCGGCGCAGATTTTTTCCCACGCATCGGCTGCGTTGAAAATGCCGCCGACGCCAATAATGGGCAATGTGCCGCGCGTTTGGCGGTGGATATGGCAAATGATTTCAGTGCTGCGCGCAGCCAGCGGTTTGCCGCTCAGTCCGCCGATCTCGGAATAAATGCGCTGCAAATCCGGTCGCGCTGTTTCGGGACGGGTGATGGTGGTGTTCGTGGCCACAATCCCGGCGACTTGTCGCGGACCGGCCAGTTCCAAAATTTCATCCAGCGCCTCGAACGCAAGGTCGGGCGCGACTTTGACCAGAATAGGTTTCAGCTTCGCATTTGCGCCGGCGGTTTGCGCCAGTTGGGAATTGGTTTGTTGCAACGCGGCGAGGATTTCGTCCAGCGCGGCGCGGTCTTGAAGATTGCGCAAACCGGGCGTGTTGGGCGAGCTGACGTTGACCACAAAAAAATCCGCCAATGCCCACAATGCGCGCAGCGGTTGCGCGTAATCCTGCGCGGCTTCAGCCAGGAGCGTGACCTTGGATTTGCCGAGGTTGATGCCGACAGGATGATTGGGCCAGCGGCCGAGTTTGCGCCATTGTTCAAGCCGTTCGGCCACCGCCTGCGCGCCGGGATTATTGAAGCCCATGCGGTTGATGAGCGCGCGGTCGGGCACGGCGCGAAACATACGCGGCGCGGGATTGCCCGGTTGCGCGTGCCATGTGACGCCGCCCAGTTCGCTGAAACCAAATCCAAGCGCGGACCACACCGGCACTGCAGCGGCTTGCTTGTCCATGCCGGCGGCGAGGCCAAGGGGATTGGGAAAGCGCAAGCCGAATGCGTTTACGGGCAATTCTGGCGCACGAAAAAAAGCTTCCAGGGAGTTGCAGATGGCTTTGTGCCGGCTTGCAAACGCGAGCATGCGAAGCGTGCGGTCATGAATTTTCTCGGAGTCCTGCGCGAACAAAACAGGCCGGAGAAAAGTGCGGTAACACCAACTCATGCCGGAGAAGTTAGCCAACAAGTCTGACGAAAGGCGAGCGCGGACTATTTGGCGATTGGGGTAGGGACATCGCGCTACGATGTCCGCGTACGGCGCAGCGCGCCAGCCCACCTTTTTCACAAACCTACGGTACGTTTGATTTTTTCGAGGTGGGCATGTTTGAATGCAGGTTGAGGGCCCGCTTTAGGGCGGCGCCGATGGTCAGGAACGCCGCGTTTGGAAACGCACCACGCGTCTTCGGACGACCCGGATGTCGTCTACTGCCCGCCAAACAACAAAAAAAAACAGGAAAATGCCATGAACGACACACCCAAACCCGCTGCGACTCCACCTGGAACAAGCTTAATCCCGAACAAAAGACCATCCTCCACGGCTGGCTTTTCGACCAAAACCTCGGCTACAACAAAGTCCTCGAACTCGCCCAGAAGGAAGGGGGCTTTAGCGACTCGCGGATTGAGCGCATCAAGCGGGAAATCTTCGGCTGCGAGCTAAATTATATCATTCGACCAGAACCTGCTTAAAATATTGTAGATCGTTTAAATCCGCATGAACTCACTTAAATTCGCCAAAAAATGCCACGCCCGCCACGCCGGGTTCCGTGCCCACCGCCCTTAAACTTTGAAGTTTGAACTTTGATTTCTTAAATTGAATGCGAATGACTCTTTACGACCTGCTCCCGCGCGATGGCGGCGCGGCCAATGATGTCCTGCTCGGCCGTTTTCTCGAATACAGCGAGGCGCGCGGCTTGCAGCTTTATCCCGCGCAGGAAGCAGCCATTCTCGAATTGTTCGAGGAGAAGAACGTCATCCTCAATACGCCCACTGGTTCGGGAAAATCGCTCGTTGCCGCCGCGCTGCATTTCAAGGCCGTCGCGCAAGGCAAGCGCTCGATTTATACCTGTCCCATCAAGGCGCTCGTGAACGAAAAATGGATGGCGCTTTGCCGCGATTTCGGCGCGGACAACGTCGGTCTAAGCACCGGCGACGCCACGGTCAATCGAGACGCTCCCATCCTTTGTTGCACGGCGGAAATCCTGGCGAACATCGCCTTGCGCGAAGGCGAACACGCCGACGTCTTCGACGTCATCATGGACGAATTTCACTATTATGCCGACCGTGAACGCGGTGTCGCGTGGCAGGTGCCGTTGCTCACGTTGCCGCAAGCGCGGTTTCTCCTCATGTCGGCGACGCTGGGCGATACCAGTTTTTTCGAGGAGGAATTGACGCGCTTGAATCGACGGCCCACGGTCACCATCGCTTCGGGCGAACGTCCTGTTCCGCTGGAATATGCCTATTCGGAATTGCCGCTGGCGCAAACGCTGGAAACGCTCGCCGCCGAGCGCAAGACGCCGGTGTATGTCGTCCATTTCACGCAACTGGAAGCCGCGCAGAGCGCGCAGGATTTCACCAGCATCAACGTGAGTTCGCGCGAGGACAAGGAAGCCATCGCGCGGGCCATCGAAGGGTTCAAGTTTTCCAGTCCTTACGGGCCTGACATCAAAAAATGGCTGCGGCACGGCATCGGGTTGCATCACGCCGGTCTTTTGCCGAAATATCGCGTGCTGGCCGAGCAACTCGCGCAAAAAGGTTTGCTGAAAATCATCTGCGGCACCGACACGCTCGGCGTCGGCATCAACGTGCCCATCCGTACGGTGTTGTTCACCAAGCTTTGCAAGTTCGACGGCCAGAAGACCGGCATTCTCACCGCGCGCGATTTTCATCAGATCGGCGGGCGCGCCGGACGAAAGGGTTTCGACGACAAAGGCTGGGTTGTGGCGCAAGCGCCCGAACACGTCGTCGAAAATCTCAAGCTCGAAGAAAAGGCCGCAAAAGGCGGCAAAAAATTCGTCCGCCGCCAGCCGCCCGAGAAAAATTTTGTCGCATGGGACAAGAATACTTTCACGCGATTGATCGGCGCGCCCCCGGAACGGTTGGCGTCGCGTTTCCAGGTTTCGCACGCGATGCTCCTGAATGTGCTCAGCCGAAAAAGCGATGGTTGCAAGGCGATGCAGCAATTGATCGCGCGCAGCCATGAATCGCCCAAGGCCAAAAAAGCGCATGTGAAACGCGCATGGCAATTGTTTCGTTCGTTGGTCGAGCGAAAAATTATTGAGTTCATTCCGAAGACCGAGAGCGGCAGTTATCTGCGCGTGAATGTGGAGTTGCAGGATGATTTCTCGATGGACCAGACGTTGTCGCTTTATTTGCTCGAAACAATTCCGTTGCTCGATCCGCAATCGCCCGATTACGCGCTCGATCTGCTCACGCTGGTCGAGTCCATCCTGGAAGACCCTTACATCATCCTGCGCAAGCAACTGGACCGCATGAAGGACCAAAAGATGGCCGAGATGAAACAGCAGGGCATCGAATATGACGAGCGCATGGAGGAATTGGAGAAGCTCGAACATCCGAAGCCGAACCGCGAATTCATCTATTTCACCTTCAACTCTTTTGCCGACAAACACCCGTGGGTCGGCCAGGAAAACATCCGGCCGAAATCCATTGCGCGCGAAATGTTCGAGCAGTTCCGTTCCTTCGCCGATTACATCAAGGACTACGAATTGCAACGCGCCGAGGGTGTGCTCTTGCGCCATCTTGCGTCCGTCCACAAGGTGCTCGCGCAAACCGTTCCCGATGCCGCCAAGAACGATGCCCTGCGCGAGATGGAAATTTATCTTGCCACAATGATCCGCCAGGTCGATTCGAGCCTTCTGGATGAATGGGAAAAATTGCGCGATCCGGATTATCGTCCGCGCGCCGAAACCAAAGAGATTCGTCCGCCCGGTGCGGAAGAAGCCGCTGCCGACATCACGCGCGACGCGAAAGCTTTCACCGCGGCCATTCGAAATCGCATTTTCACCTTCCTGCGCGGCCTCATCAATCGCGATTACGAACAAGCGCTCGTCGCGGCCGGTTGGGGCGAGAATGCCAGTGCGGAAGCACCTCGCGAGCCGTCCGAAGAAAGTCAGCCCGCTTGGACTGCCGCACGTCTGCAATCCACTATGCAAGCCTATCTCGCCGAGCATGAACATCTCTGCCTCGACCCGAACGCGCGCAATGCGCGTCATACTTACGTCACCGTTTCCGAAGACAAAAAATTCTGGCGCGTGCAGCAGATGCTCGTTGATCCCGAGGAAGCCAACGATTGGGTCGCCGAATTCAATGTGGACTTGGCAGCGTCACGCGCGAAAGGCGAACCGGTGTTGCGATTGGTCAAGCTTGGGCCTTTGACTGATTGATTATAAAACCTACGCTTTATGCCACCAAACTCAAACATGCAAAGTTCCCATCGAGTATTAGGCGCGTCTTCAACTCAAGTTCCCAAGCCTTTCCATAAACTTAAACCAAACCGCCAGGC
>DASRBR010000793.1:0-4636 GCA_035653495.1 Verrucomicrobiia bacterium | reverse complement strand
ACTTTCCCGATCTGTCACTTTCGATCGTGAAACTGCTTGGGCCCGGCGAATACATCGTCGAGCATCCCGGCGCGGAGCAAAACGGCCATTTCGGATTGGCGGTGCAGGATTACACGCATTCAACCGCGCCCAACCGGCGTTACGCAGACCTGGTCACGCAACGACTTTTGAAAGCGTCGATGACAGGCACGGCAAGCCCTTATTTTGAAGGCGAACTGGCGCAAATCGCAAAGCATTGCACGGAACGCGAAGATGCGGCGCGAAAAGTCGAGCGATTGATGCGAAAGGTGATCGGCGCAAATCTCCTGAGCCATCAAATCGGGCAGGTGTTCGACGGAATCGTCACGGGGGCGACGCCAAAAGGAACATTCGTGCGGTTGTTGAAATTTCCGGCGGAAGGAATGCTGGTGCGCGGCGCAAAGGGAGTGGATGTGGGCGACAGAGTGCGCGTTAAATTGGTGGGCGCCAACGCGGCTTTGGGTTTCATTGATTTTGAGAGGATTTAATTTATTCCACCAATTCGTGCTGCATCGCGTAGTGCATCAACTCCGCGTTGTTTTTCATCCCCATTTTTTCAAGGATTCGCGTGCGATAGGTGCTGATGGTTTTCACGCTGAGAGAAAGTTCGCGGGCAATTTCGCTGACGATTTTTCCCGAGGCAATCAAACGCAGCACCTGGAACTCGCGGTCTGAGAGGAGTTCTTGCGGCGGCTTTTGTGTGTCGGTGGCGAGATACGTTGCAAGCTTTTCCGCCAGTTGCGGGCTGACGTAACGTCCACCGGCCAAAACTTTCTTTATCGCGCCGACAAGTTCGGCGGGCGCGGTTTCCTTCGTCATGTAGCCGGATGCGCCGCGCTTGAGGACACGCACGGCAAACTGGTTTTCGGGATGCATGCTCAGCACAAGGACGGGGAGCTTGGGCGAATATTTTTTGATTTCGCGCAACACTTCCAGTCCGCTGCGGCCGGGCATCGTGATGTCGAGGACCACCACGTCCCACGGTTCCTTCCAGACCTTTTCCAAAGCCTCCTGCGCGTTTCCGGCTTCGCCGAAAACCGATTTTTTGAATTCATCCGCGAGAATTTGCTTCAGGCCATGACGCACTACTGCGTGATCGTCTGCTATTAGGATTTTCATTGTCTCGTTTTTTAGATCGGACCGGAGTTTCGAGCGGAATGGTCAACGTCACGTTCGTGCCATGGCCCGGAACACCCCGGATTTGAACCTTGCCGCCGAGCAAAGCCGCGCGTTCGTGCATGCCCAGCAGGCCGATGGAACGGACGCTGGACATCTGTTCGGGAGTGATACCCCGGCCGTTGTCCTTGACTTCCAGCGTAAGCCGGTTGCGGTCTTCGGCCAGGCGCACCTCCACGCGCGTGGCTTTTGCGTGGCGGATGATATTGGTCAGTGATTCCTGAAAAATGCGAAAGCAAACGGTGTTGAGTTCCTCTTCAAGGATGGTGTGCCTGAGGCCGTTCTCCACCTTGCAAGGGATGCCGGTGCGGGTTTGAAATTCATTCGCCTGCCATTCGACCGCCGCCGCAAGGCCGAGATGGTCAAGAATGCCGGGCCGTAATTCAGTGGAAATCCGCCGCACGGTCTTGATGGTTTCATCGATGTGCACCGACATTTTCTTGGTCTTGTGGATCAGCGGCCGCATTTTTTTTGGCAAACGGCTGCCCAGCCAGGAAAGATCGATTTTCAAACCGGTCAATGCCTGGCCCAATTCATCGTGAACGGCGCGCGAGATGCGGATGCGCTCTTCCTCGCGGACATGCTGGAGATACATGGACAATGCGTGCAGTTGTTCATGCGAGCGGTGCAATTGTTCCTCGGCGCGCCTGCGTTCGGCGCGTTCGGCAGCTTCGCGCATCGCGCGGCGGACTGCCGGCGCAAGCCGCGACAAGCGCACCTTGAGCACGTAATCCGTCGCGCCATTTTTCAATGTTTCAATGGCCACTTCCTCGCCCATCGTGCCGGTCACAAAAATGAAAGGGACGTAAGGTTGCCGCTCGCGGGCAATGGCCAAAGCCATGTAGCCATCAAAAGAGGGCAGGGCGTAATCCGACAAAATGACATCTGGCGGATCGTTTTCCAGGGCGTGACGGTACTCTTCCGCGGTTTCAACGCGCTCCATGGTGAACGAGAGACCATCCTTGCGCAAAGCATGACGAACCAATGACGCGTCTGCGTCGTTGTCCTCAACCATCAAAATGCGAATGGCTTTTTTCATGCATGCGCGGCGTTTTTGCGGCCAAAACAGCAGAAATCATCTGCGAAGTTGAAATAGGGCGGGAACAGCTTCTTCTGATTGCCGGTCTGGCGCGCCAAAATCCAGCCGATTGGAGCAAGATTAGCCGTAACGTCCGGCTTTGGCAAGACAAGGAATTTGGCGCATCGCTTTGGACAGCTCACGCAGCCTCCTTCTTTTTTTTCGGAAGGGAAAAATAAAATATTGCGCCGGTGTCCACAATTCCCTCCGCCCATACGCGCCCTCCGTGGCGATGGATGATGCGGCGCACATTGGCGAGGCCAACTCCCGTTCCTTCAAATTCGCTGGCGCGATGCAATCTTTGGAATGCGCCGAAAAGTTTGTCCGAATGCGCCATGTCAAAACCAACGCCATTGTCTCGGACAAAAATGACATGCTCACGGCGGTTGCTGCCCGTGCCGATCTCGATGATGGCTCGCGGACGTTTGCGGGTATATTTGACCGCATTCGAAACAAGATTCAGCATGACCTGTTTGAACAACACAGGGTCTGCATCAACCACCGGGAGCTTGTGGATTATCCATTGGATTTTTCGATGGCGAATTTCGCCTTTCAAAGCACCCAGCACGTCGCGAAGGACCAGATTCAAATCAAGCCTGCGTTTGTTCACCTGGGCGCGGGCAAGCCGGGAAAAGGCGAGCAGCGCGTCAATGAGCCGGCCCATCTGGCGTGCGGCCTGGGCGATGGTTTGCAAATGTTCGCGGCTTTCAGGGTCGAGTTTCGTAGCGGCATTTTCCTGCAAAATCTCGATAAACCCGTCGATGTGCCGCAATGGCGCGCGAAGGTCGTGTGAAACGGAATAACTGAACGCCTCCAGTTCCTGATTGGCATCCTCGAGTTGCGCAGTGCGCTCACGGACGCGCTGCTCGAGGTCGGCGTTCATCTTGGCGATGGCATTTGCATGCTGCTGGCGTTCGGTGATGTCCCGGGCCAGTTTCAAAAAACCGGCCGGTTTTCCTGAGCCATCGCGAAGCGCGGTGATGGTCCATTGGGCGTAATAAGTCGAACCATCCTTTCGCCTGCACCAGCCTTCCGACTGGATGGTTCCCTTTTCCAATGCGGTCCGCAATTCGTTGGCTGGTTTGCCTTGCTTCACTTCCACGCGCGTGAAGCAATGGTTTAAATGCCGGTGAAGGGCTTCCTTGGCGGAATATCCGGTCATGCCTTCAGCGCCTTCATTCCAACTTGTGACCATCCCATGCGCGTCAAGGACATAAATCGCATAATCCGTCACGTGCTCGATGAGCAGGCGCAATAATTCTTGATTACGGTGCGACGTCCCGTCCGAATCCACGGCTTCATTCTTTTGACGTTTGGCATCCAAAACCCGGCGCACTGCTCCAAGCAGGTCCGTTGGTCGTTTTTTGAGCACGATGTCGCTGGCGGATTCTTTCAATTCGCGCGAAAGCTTCCGTTTCTCTTCCGGGCTGGCGAGCAGGATGAATGGCAAATCGGGTGTTGAATCGCGAATAAGCCGCAAAGCAGCCGATGCATCGAATTCGGGAGTGGCAAGATCAAACAACACCAGGTCGGGCCGATGCCTGCGAAGCGCGGCGGCAAAAGCCGTTTTGGTCTTGACGCATTCCAGAGTGACCGCGGGGCGTTGTGAGCGCAGAATTTTTCCGGCCAACCGGGCTTCGGTTGCGCCTGGAGCAACCATCAAAATAGAATAACCGGTCTTCACTCTGAGCAGCTTGGAATACCAACCGGCGCAATCTTAGTCTGACCCGCATGATCGACCAATGGGGTGAAACACGCAAAATGACTTGAAAAAGGGTTTAAGCGCAAAAGAGCATTCAATCACATCGAAATATAGACTTAATCTGACTTGCTTTGATGAGTGCGGAGCAGGTGGAGCGCGACGAGGAGTGAGACTATTGTGAGAGTATTGGATTTCCTGCCGCGTTTGGGGTCTTACGCCGTTAACGCTGCGGTTTTCACCTACTTACCGCGCTGATGTGCCGGTCTTACGATGGGGGCGTCATAGAGCTGACTATCACCACGATGCCTCTAGAAAATAGAACATTGGAAAAGCGGGAGGATTCGAAACCCGCCAGTGCAATGACAATTGAACCGCAGGAGCCGATTGAAGGCTTCGATGCGGATTCCATTGTCCGTTGCAATCGCTCGAATCATCTGCCGCTGTCGTTTGCCCAGCAACGGCTTTGGTTCCTGGATCAATTGCATCCGGAAAGTTCTCTCTACAACTTGCCGGTCGCGTTGAGAATTCAAGGAACGCTCAACGAACCAGCATTGCGACGCGCATTGGATGCGATTGTCGCAAGGCATGAAGTTTTGCGGACGCGATTTGTGGCTGTGGACGGCAATCCCACGCAGGTCATCGTTCCGCACGCAGCCGTGGAA
>DASRBR010000792.1:0-4270 GCA_035653495.1 Verrucomicrobiia bacterium | reverse complement strand
TGTTCAGCGCGCGGTTCCGCGATTGCGCGCCGGACATCATCGCGCCAGCGTTCACCGGTTTTGAGCGTGGCAGCGATTTGGTCGGTATTACGGCGAAAAGCTTTGGCGCTGTCCCAGCAAATGTAAAACATCTTGAACGCAACGCCCAGAATGACGAAGAAAACCGCGATATAAACCAGGCAATCCACCAGCATGATGCCGCGCCGGTGATTGCGTTGAAGCACAAGTTTGCGATCGGTTTTCATTTGATGTCCGCCTCCCGCACGACTTCGCCGCCCGACGATTTCTTTTCGGGAACCCAATCCAGGCGCAGGTGCTTGCCCGTGACGGTCAGTTCAGCCCGGCCTGGCGGCAGGTTCGTGGCCGATTGCTCATGGAACGTGTAGGATTGTTTGCCGTCCTTGTAAGAATGCCATTCGCCGGCCAACAGAACTTCCATTTCGCCGTCCACGATTTCCATTGCAACCGCGCGCTGATACGAACTGCGCAATAATTTTTCTTCCTGCGGATAAGTTGTTGCGAGCGGGATGACCGCGAGGACAAGAATGGCCATGGCGACCATTAATTCCACGGCCAATGCACCGGCTTGCCTTGTTCTTTTTTTCAACATCACCATAACACCGCCGAGTTGATGAGAGAGATGAGCATGGAAAAAACCGTCACGACGATGAACCCAACCAGCAACCCGTTAAGCACCACGATTCCTGTCGTGACAGTTTGTGCCGTGGCTTGCTCCTCCTGAAACGCTTTTGCATCGAGCGATTCGTTCCAGCCTGCCATCGCCTTGAAAAAGCCGCTGTGCGCGTGCAACGCGTGCGTCAGCCGCCATTGAAATTCGCCGCTGTCATCCACCTTTTGCACGGCTTCAGTGAGTTTCATCCCGTTTTGCAGGCCGGCGACAGCCCGTTGCGCGCGCTGGCGAAAGATTTGGTTTCCCGTGCAATCGCCAGCCGCGGCCAATGCTTCTGCTTCGGGCATCCCGGCATCAAGAAGTATGGCCAGCATCCCGGAAAAATCGCGCTGCATCCGTTTTCTTCGCCATGGTAACGCGTAAAAGATGCGGTCGAGAAAAGGTTTTAGAGCGCGTTCCAGCCATGGGAAAAATCGCGCGCCGTCCATGTAAATGAATGCGGTGCACCAGACGAACAAAAGCAGGAGCAACTGAGAGGCAATGATGATTCCCCTCGAATCCATGAGCATTGTGAGAGGATGCACCGCTTGTGCTCTCGATTCCATCCCATCTGCGAACATGCCGGAGAAGATGGCTTGAAACTGGGGAAAGACATAAATCACCATGACAGTGAAGATCACGATGTTCGTCGGTAATCCAACAAACGCCAGCAGCATCAGGTAATTGATCGCGCCGCGTGTTTGCGAAACGGCGTCCTTGAAAAGCCGGCGGCACGCGGGCAGAACTTTTTGGATATCGCCCAGGCGCAATCCGGTTTGCAGCATGGCCGTTATTTGCGGCGGCAAAAGTTGCGGCACATTTTCCAACGCTTCACGAAGGCTCAATCCTTTCTCCAGGTAGGCTGCCGCAAGATAGAAATAAGCGCTCATCGCCGAGTCGTGGCTGTATGCAACAGAAATGATGGTGTCTTCGGGGCGGCGGCCCTCCTTCAATCCCGTTTCGACCATGTCGAGCAAAAAGCGGGCGCGTTCCTGCCGGCGCAACCGCAGGCTCATGAAATAATAACCAAGCCACAGCGCGAACGCGAACGGACCCAGCCCGAACAGCAGCCACATCAGCAGCATCAACGGGACTTGCAGGAGATAATATGTCCAATCCATGGCGATTCTTTTCGTGTTACGAGCCGATGGCGTTCATCATGGAAACAAATCCGTGCAGCAACGGCGTTATCTGCCCGATGATCATGACGCCCAATGCCAGCACGGCGATTGGCAGCGCCGCGTAGAGAAACATCTCCGTGTGCTGGTTCGCGCGGGTGCTGTAAATTTCCGCCGCCCGGCGAAATCCCGCCGCCAAATCTTCGCCCGCATTGCCGACCATCCAAAGGAACAACGGCGGAAAGGCGCGGCCCGGCACGGCCATCTCGGCGAATTGCCCGCGTCCGCTGGCAAGCTGGGTTTGCCATTGCGCCAGTTCTTTGCTGGCAATCGTGCCGCGCTCCATCTGGCGGACCAGTCCGAGCGCGTCGTTGAGATTGCTTCCTGATTTCAGCATCAACGCCATCGCTGACGCGACCTGCGCCAGCTTCGCTTCCTTGAAAGCGGGCACGCGCCATCTCAACCAGCGATGCAGCGACGGGACCATTGCGAACAACAACGCCAGCGCCAGCAAGAACCCGATCAAAACCGGTGGTATCCACAAATTCAACAGAACCAAAGGCGGCATGGTGAATCCCATCTCCTGTGGAAAACTGGACTTGATGACGCTCAGGCAGGCAAACGTCAGAAAACACGAAAGCAGGAACGCCGCGATCAAAACGAGCAGGGGATAAACCAGCAAACCCTTGAGCCGCGTCCACGTCGCATCCACGCGCTGGTAATAATCCGCCAGCAGCATCAACACGCCCGGCAAATCATTTCCAGCGACGCCCACTTGCAAGGTTTGCACATAAAATTCCGGCAGCTTGCGCGCGGCGAGCGCCTGCTGGAACGGCACGCCGTTGCGCAAGTCGGTTTCGAGCAGCTCGATCTCCGTGCGCAACGAGCCCTGGCGCATGTTCTCGGAGAGTTGACGCAACGCGCCTTCAAGCGGAATGCCCTCGCGCAACATCGACGCGAGCTGCTGGTTGAAGAAGGCGAACTCGTCGTATTTCATAGGCCGAAAATCCTTTCGTATTCCGCTTCATTGGTGACGCCCTGGCGCAACAGTTCGCGCGCCGAATTCTCCAGAGATTGATGCGGCGCAAGCTTGTCCAAATTGTGGCCGCGGATTGCTCCGCGCAAATTTTGGTCCACCCTGATCCATTCAACCAATGGCGCGCGTCCTTGAAAACCGGTCCCGAGACAAGTGTTGCACCCCGCGCCTTTGCACTCGCGGCAAATGCGCCGAATCAATCGCTGGTTCAGGACCAATTCAATGGCCGAGGCGACCGCCGAGTGGTCCGCGCAAAGCACCTGCAACCGTTCGAACACGCCGCGGCAGGAACCGGCGTGAAGCGTTGAAATCACAAGATGGCCGGTCAACGCCGCGCGCACCGCAATGTTCCCCGTTTCTTCATCGCGGATTTCGCCGATCACCAGCACCTGCGGGTCCTGCCGCAAAAGATGTCGCGCAGCAACTCCGAACGTCAGTCCACGCGGTTCGTTCACCTCGGTTTGCATCACATCGGGAATGATTTGCTCGACGGGATCTTCGACAGTGATGATATGGCGTCCGCCGAGTTTGACGAGATGACGCAGGCAGGCGTAAATGGTCGTGGTTTTGCCGCTGCCAGCCGGGCCGGTGAGCAGCAGCAAGCCGGAAGTTTGACGCAAAAAACGCTCCAGTTCGGCGGTCGCTTTTTCTGGAAGGCCGAGTTCTTCCAGCGATTTGGCCGCGTCGCTTTGAAACAGCCGCAAAACAATTTTTTCACCGGTCACGGTGGGATAGGTTGCGACGCGAATGTCATTGCGGGAATCAAGGCCTGTTTTATCAATGCGGCCGTCTTGCGGCAACGATTCCTGGTAAGTCTTGAGTCGCGCGAGAAATTTGATGCGACCGAAAACGCGTTCAGCCAATGGCTCCGGAAGCGTGGTGGCGGGTGTCATCACGCCGTCGAGGCGGAAGCTGACCTGGGCGGTTTTGCCGAGCATTTGAAGATGGATATCGCTGGCGCCGGCGGCCTCGGCGCGATGCACCAGCTCTGCCAAAACTTCCGGCGCAGACGTCTCGGAGGCTGAATCGTCCCCGGCACCCAATTTTTTTTCCCACATACTCACAACTACTTACAACTGTAGTCAGTATGCTTCGATTTTTGATAATGGGCAACAAAAATCTTTTGGATAATTTTCCGAGCGCCGGCCGCAGCAAGATTCATCAGGAGTGGTCTGCAAAATATTTCAGTTTTTTCTTAGACTCGGACACTTTATGTCCTATGCCCAATGCCACAATTGCGCCATGGTGAAATTGAACACAACTTGCGGCAATCCTCGGCGCATTCATGCACCTGATACCGCGGCATGGTTCATCAGCCGAATTTCCCCTTTTGCCGCATCTTTTACCGCTTTTGTCGCATATGGCTGGGGAGGTTTGTCGGATTTTACCGGATTACGAAGAGAATTTTTGTCGCGTTGTACCGCCTTGTACCGCGTTGTACCGCAT
>DASRBR010000791.1:0-17709 GCA_035653495.1 Verrucomicrobiia bacterium | reverse complement strand
AAGCTTTTAAAGGCACCATCATGCGCATTCCTTCGCGCGATGAGATCCAGCCCATTGCCAGCGAGCAGGCTGTCGTCGAATTTTATTCCCGCTAATGAACCCGTTCTCCCCTGGGAGAACACAAAGGCAAATATACGGACCGTTCCGGAGCGGGAAAAGAAACCGGGATGGTCAGATTACATTTGCCAGAAAGTAAGAAAATGCCAGTACGTTTAGGACGTTTCGAAATGCCAAAACGGTTGACCAAGGAAGAGTCAACCGCAACTGAAACCTACGCCAAATTCGTGGCCGAACCTTTTGAAACCGGTTATGGACATACCATCGGAAATTCCCTGCGCCGCGTGCTGCTTTCCTCGCTGGAAGGCGCGGCCATCACCTCGATCAAGATTGATGGCGCGATGCATGAATTCACCACGGTGGACGGCGTGGTGGAAGATGTCACCGACATCATCCTGAATTTGAAGAAGGTGTTGTTCAAGGCGCATAGCCGCGAACCGCAAACGCTTTTGCTTTCCGTCAACAAGGACGGTGAGGTGCTTGCCAGCGACATTGAACTCAATCAGAACGTTGAGTTGGTGAATCCCAAGCAGCACATCTGCACGCTCGACAAGAAGAAGAAGTTCGAGATGGAACTCGAAGTGAAGGTCGGGCGCGGTTTTTGTCCTGGTGACGAGAACAAGAAGCCCAATCAAGCCATCGGCGTGATTGCGATTGACTCGTTGTTCTCGCCGGTGACGCGTGTTCGTTACGCCGTGGAAAGCGCGCGTGTCGGCCAACGCACCGATTACGACCGCTTGATCATCGAGCTTTGGACCGATGGCCGCATTTCGCCGGACGACGCGCTGACGCAAGCTTCGGCGATCCTGCAGCATCATCTCGACGTGTTCGTCGGCTACGACAAGAACGCCGTTGAATTCGAGGAAGTGGTGGACAAGCAGGACGAGGAGAAGACCAAGCTCAAGAAGCTGCTCGGCATGAGCGTGAACGAAATCGAGCTGAGTGTCCGCGCGGCCAACTGCCTCAACAATGCGAACATCACCACGGTCGGCCAGTTGGCCATGAAGAGCGAAGCCGAGATGCTCAAGTACCGCAATTTCGGCAAGAAATCGCTCAACGAAATCAAAGAGAAGCTGGCCACGCTCGGTTTGACTTTGGGCATGAGCTTCGACGCGGAGACGCTCGAAACGCCCAAGGAAGAAAACGCGCCAGTGACCACCACTGTGGAATAAGCGAACGATATGCGACATCTCAAACGAACCGCCAAACTCGGCCGCACCGGCGAACACCGGAATGCGATGCTGGCCAATCTGGTCTGCAGCCTTATCAAACACAAGCGCGTGACGACCACGCTGGCCAAGGCCAAGGCGGCCCGTTCTGTCGCCGAAAAAATGGTTACGCTCGGCAAGGGCGGCACCATCCATGACCGGCGTCTGGCTGCGGCGCGGTTGCACCAGGAAGACGCCGTGCGCATCCTGTTCAACGAGATCGCCCCGGTGCAGAAGGAACGTCATGGCGGTTACACGCGCATCGTGAAACTCGGTCAACGGCAGGGCGACGCTTCCCAAAAGGCCATCCTTGAGTGGGTGGATGTTCCCGTCGAAGCAGCGCCTGCCGAAACGGAAACCAAGCCGGAAAAGGAAGCAAAAGCCGAAAAAGCTTCCAAGGCTGAGAAGGAAGCTGCCGCTGCCGAAGCCAAGGCTTGAAGCGAAGTCAAATTCAACAGAGGCCCGTTCGCAAGGACGGGCTTTTTTGTTGCTCCTGAAAGCGTGAGTTTTCATCCTTCGGGCAGGGGTTTCCCTTTCGTTTCAGGCGCCCAGATGAGGGCGACGAGGCCCAGTACAAAAATGAAAGAAAGGACAGTTGCGGACATGCGAAAAGGCTCTTTAACACCGGCGTGATCGAAGAGGATGTTCAGCCCGCCGAGCATCACCGGGAATGGGGCAGCCAGATAACGTACGGTATTATAGCAAAAGCTAATTCCCGTTCCTCGCAGCCGCGTAGGAAATAATTCAGGAAAATAGATCGAATAACCACCGAATACAGACAAGGACGCAAATCCCATTATTGGCAGCATCCAATAGGCATCCGAGGCGGTGCGAAGATTGTTGAACACGTAAATGATGGCCGCGAGGCAAATTATGAATGCGCCCGCGAAAGCTTTGCGCCGTCCGAGATAAATTGCGGCGAACGTGAAAGTCATCATTCCCAAAAAAGCTCCCACATCCTGCAACATCGTGCCATTCGAGATTGCCGCGTTGACTGCCTCTGGCGGTTGGCCTTTCAAAGCTGTTCTGATCAATTCGGGAGAGAAAAATGCAATTCCCCAAAGACCCGCCATGCCCGCCAATCCGAGGCACACACCGGTTAACAGGTGCTTGCGCCAGACAGGATGGCCGATCAGGTCTCTTATCGAGCCAACTTTGTGCATGGGGTCGCCAGATGCGGCACGACGTTTGGCTTCCTTCCACGTCTCCGGCTCATGCAGGACCCAGGGGACCAATATCGCCAATACCGCCGGGGCCGCGCCCGCAAAAAAGATGAACCGCCAGCCGGCGTAACCGTGATAAAAATCAGGGGCTGCGGGCGGGATAAATCCACTAAGCCAGGAACCAAGAATATTGCCTAACGCGGAGAGCGTTTGCATCGCGCCCAAGGCAAGTGGTCGCACGCGCGTTGGTACGCTTTCGGCAAGTAATGTTGTCGCCGCGCCGAACATCCCTCCAATCCCTAGTCCACCGAGAAAGCGGTAAACCAAAAAGTCATAGGGATTATATGCAAGCCCGCTCAGGCCCGAAAAGGCTGTATATGCAAGCAGGGTTGCGACTATCGTTTTGACGCGACCAGCCTTGTCGCTCATCAAACCGAACAAGATTCCACCGGTGGCCCATCCGATTATCATCGTCGTTGTCGCCCAACCTGCCCAATATTTTACAATTGGATCGGGAACGCCGGGGCCGAGCAATTCATGCATTGCCGGAGTGCGCGCCAATGCGAAAATCCGCTGGCCCATGCAATCGAACAACCAGCCAGCGGCGGCGATGATGAACACCAGCCAGTGATAGCCGGTCACTCCCGCGAAAAGGGAGGCTTGGGATGCTGCCGCGGTGTGGGATGCGCCGCCGGGGCGATTTTCTGTGGGTGTGGACACGTTGAATTTTTCGGTGAGTTTTAGATCAGAGTCAAGGCGACCTTTTGTAGCGCAGGTTTCCCAACCTGCTGTATCGCCGATTTCCAAATCGGCACGGCTCGAAAATTTCCGAAGCACGGATGCACGCCGGCTCTCGCGGGTTGGGAAACCCGCGATACAGCGGACTTGGAAGTCCGCGCTACGATTAGATTGAATGGCGCGACAATCATTTTGCAAGGTTCAAACAAACCAACTGCCCTTCGCTGCGCAAATAGAGACGCCCGCGCGAAAGCACCGGCGCGGCCCAGCAGGGATGGTGCAGTTGCGGCACCTGCCATCTGCAGATTTCATCGCATTTTTTTGGCGTCGGATGCAATATCCCAAGAATGCCACCCTCGCCGATGGCGATCAATTTTCCGTCCGCCAAAATGAATGAACCGCGTCCATAAACTGACGGCGTGGGCGTGCTGTGCGGCGGCCAGCTTTCGTCCACGTCCCACATCACCTTGCCGGTCTTGAATTCGACGCAGCGCATGCGCGCATCAGGTTCATTGCGCCCGCTGAAGGCATAAAGATAACCGTCCAGATAAATGGGAGTTGACCAATGTTGCTCCAGCGAAGTGCCGCGCCAAATTTCTTCAACGCCTTTGCAATCCGGTTTTACGCGCAACAATACGGAACCGATTTTGTAGTAAGCGGCGGAGATGAAAATCCTATCGTCCACAACGACGGGACACATCGCGTTCACGGAATCGTTCACGCGCGAACGAAACCAGAAACTGAAATTCACCGCGCCGGTTTTGGGGTCGAGCGAAACCAGGCCTTGCCGCATCAGGCAAAGCACCTGGCGTTTGCCGTGGATGGTCACTGCAACGGGTGTCGAATAACTCGCCTGTTTTTGCCACGATTGCCAGCGGACAGTTTGTTCGCCCGGCCATCCTGTCATCGGAACGCCTTCCCAATTCGATTTGCCGACGCTTTCCCAAACGGTTTTGCCGGTGTTCGCATCGAACGCGACCATGCCGGAATTGGGCTGGCCTCCAACCATGACAAGAAGCAGGCCGTCTTCCAAAATGGGCGAACTGCCAACGCCGAAGAATGCCTCCGGCACGTTGAAATCAAAACCAGTGTCGCGCTGCCAGACGCGCTCGCCGTTCTCCAATTTGAGGCAGGTCAATTTGCCTTCCGCGCCGAAGGTGTAACAAAAATTTGAAGTGAGCATGGGAGTGGAACGCGGGCCGTTGTTGTAGCCATAAGGATCCTGGAAATGGCTTGGATAATTGAAATGCCAAAGCGTTTTGCCGTTGGATGCGTCAAGGCATTCGACGATTTCTTCATCGCCAATCCGATGATGAAACACCAGACGGTTGCCGAGAATTGATGGCGCGCCGTAACCGGTGCCGATGGTTTTCTCCCAAAGCAGCGGCGGACCGTTGGTGGACCAGGAATCGAGCAGATGCGTTTCGTCAGAGATGCCGTTGGCGTGCGGGCCGAGGAATTGCGGCCAGTCGGACGCGTAAAGTGCGTTCGTTACGAAGAGAAATAGGACAAATGCGACGAATGGGACGGCAAGCCGTTGATGCTCGTTGCAAAAGAGCATGGCGGCCGCGTCAGCCCCCGTTGATTTGCGAGCGCTGGCAGCCGCCGCCACACTGCTTCCTCCGCGCACACGGCGCGTGTTTACTTCGGTTCCTCCCTGGCATTTTCCCGCGGCGCAATGCGAGCGCAGCGCGGGCAAAGCCGATTGTCTCTGGTTAGTTAATGCGCTCGACCCATGGTTGATCTGCCCGCCCGAGCGCAAATCCTTTCTTTCGTTCGTTGTTGCTATATGTGCGAACAAGGGTGAGACAGGAAAGTTGCGAAAATGTTTGGAAATATTTTGCAATTTTTTACAACCGCAAGAATATCTTCCTCCGATAAAGGAAGTGCAACAACCAGAAGGTAAGCGTTACCGACACCAGGGCCAGCAGCAAATCGCCCAAACCATCCCAACGGGCGTTGAGAAAATTTTGGATATCACCGCCGACCAGCCGCGACGAGATCCTCGGGAAGCTGATGATGAAACCATGGAGAAAGTAGATGGTGATGGAGTTCATGCCCATCCAGACGAATGGCTGGCACCACCATTGAAATTTCATGATGTCCACAACCCAATAAAAGATGCCCAAAGCAATCGCACTGTATCCGCCGGCAACAAGCACGTACGACGATGTCCAAATCTTTTTGATGATGGGAAATTCCAGGCCCCATAAATATCCGAGCAACACGCCGGCGATGCCAAAGGAAAGCAGGTAAGCCACCTTGCGCGTCGGGCAGACGTTTGTGCTTTTGAGCAGGAGACCGGCGAAAATGCCCAGCAGACAGGTGACGATGGCTGGAATGGTGCTGAGGAAACCTTCGGGATCGTAAGTGCCGTCCCATTTCATGCCCGGCAAATATTTTTGGTCAAGATAATCGGTGAGGTTCACGCCCTGGACGTAGCTGCCGTGGATCATGTTTGTGCTTGCCATGTTGAGTTGCCCAACATTTTGATAATTGTCCTTTGTAATCACACCGACGCCGGGTGTTGGACGCACATCCGGAAAAGGCACCCAGGCCAGCAACGCCCAATAACCTAAAAGCAAACCGGCGGCTATTCCGACAATCGCCTTTGGCTTGAACAACATGAATATCAAGCTTCCGAACAAGTAACAGAGCGCGATTCGGTTCAACACACCCATCAGGCGCAAACCCGGCCAGGGCTTCGACATCCCGCCGGAATAAATCAGCGCCAGTGCGAACATCAGCAGAAAGCGGCGGATAATGCGCTTCACCGCGGCGCCACGGCCCGCTTGCTGGATGTGTTTGGTCAGGGAAAAAACGATGGACGCGCCCATCACGAACACAAACAGCGGAAAGATAAAATCTTCAAAATGAAAACCCTCCCATTCGCAGTGTTCCAGTTGATTCATGACCGCCGGGATCGGTTTCATTTTGTTCAACGCCACGAAGATTGCGTCCGCGCCGACGATCCAGAACATGTCGAACCCGCGCAAGGCATCGACGGACATGAGCCGTTGCGACACGGTCGGGGTCGCGGTCATTTGATGGGCCGGAGCGGAAACTGCAGGAGCGATGGTTGATTCAGCCATGGGAACGGTGGGTGTTGAGTGTTAATGATGTGTAGAACATTTTGCGCATGGGTTCAAGGGCAAACGATTCCCGGCCACGAAGTGGCCAAAGATGAATAGCCGTGGGTGCAAACCCACGGTCGGTTGATTGTAAAGCGCCCGGCCCTGAAAGGACCGGACAATCCATTGTGCGACCCTTTCAGGGTCGAGAATTTTGCCGCACTTTTCCGTGGGTTGCACCCGCGGCTATTCACGTTCAGCCCCGTTGGGGCTGGGAGGATCGGGGCGCGGGCAGCTTGCCCGCGAACCGGAGGTATGGACGATTTGATCGCGGACAGGGCTGTCCGCGCTCCCATGGCCCTCGCGGGTAATCGCACATTTTTTAGCTTTTGTTTCATCAATTGGACTCCGTATGTTTCCCCAAATTCACGCAGACCAGTTTGTCCTTGCTGCGGGCGAACAGACAACCATCGGCTAGCGCGGGAAAGGCGCGCACCTGGAACGGAAGAATCTGCGCGCGGGCATTGGGTTTGAAAGCATCGGGATCCGCCGCGGCGCGGATCAATTCGCCTTTCTCGGTCAGGATCAACAATTGATCTCCCGCCAGGGTGACCGTGGCCGCGCCAACCTCATCCGTTTTCCAGCGGATTTTGCCCGTCTTCAATTCCACGCAGCGCAAGCTCGGCGCCGGGCTGAAACCCGGGTCACAACGGCCATCAATGCCGAACAAAAATCCGTTATGTTCCACGCTCGTCGCGTAATGGTTCGAGAGCACGTCATCGGCAGACCAGACTTTTTCGACGGAATTATTTTTCACGCGCAACAAGGCCGCGCCGGTTCCGTAACAACCCGAAATAAAAACCAAATCATCCGTCACCAGCGGCGTAGCCGAACTGACCGATGCCTGCATGCGCGGTCCCCAAGGAAAATCGAATTGAATGCGGCCATCGGCGGGATTCACCGCGACCAATCCCTTCCGCGTGAAGAAGAACGCGTAACGTTGCCCGTCCACCGTAGAGGCGACCGGCGACGAATAGCTTGCGCGATCATTCGAGGTTTTCCAAAGCACCTTGCCCGTGACGGCATCGAAAGCGACGATTCCCGCGCCATTGTCTCCGCCGATGTTGAGCAGGACCTTGTCGCCTTCCACCAAGGGCGAGCAGGCGATGCCGAAAAAGCCTTTCGGCGCGCTAAACTCGCCCATGGCATCCACGTTCCAGATTTTTTTGCCGGTGGCGAAATCAAGGCAATGCAACTTGCCTTCCGCGCCGTAGGTGTAAACGCGGCCATTGGCGATGCTGGGAGTCGCGCGTGGGCCCTCGTCAAAACCGAAATCGTCCACGTAAGCGGTGGGATAATCGAATTTCCACAACGGCTTGCCGGTTTTGGCGTCGAGGCATTCGACGATTTCCTTGTCCGCGATGCGATGGAACAGCACCAGTTTATGGCTGGCAACCGCCGGGCCGCTGAAACCCTGCCCGATGCTCCGCTGCCATAGGGTGGGCGGACCATCTTTGGGCCAGGTTTCGGCAAGGTCATTGCCCGGATAGACGCCGTTGCGGGTCGGGCCGAGGAACTGCGGCCAGTCGCTTGCCCACACCGAAAGGGTGCAAAGAAGGATCAGAAATAAATTTCCCCATTTGCGTATTGAATTACTGAACCGGGGTAGGGACATCGCGCTGTCCCGCATGCGGGATCCGCGGACGGCGCAGCGCGCCGTCCCTACCAACGCCGGAAGGCATAAGAGGATGGAGGATAGAAGATAGAGGATAGCGAGCCGCGAAAAATGCCTTGATGGTGAAGAGGTTGCGTTACGTTTGGCGCAATTTCTGGAGAAAGACGCGGACAAGGCTGTCCGCGCTCCAACGTGATCCCAAATTATCCGACACAAGGCGACACAGCCCGACACAAGAGGCGTTTCGAGAATCTCACGTTGCGAACTCGAGATTCCGCGTTCCAGCAAATTTTTGGAAAAAGACGCGGACAAGGTTGTCCGCGCTCCAACGCGATCCCAAATTATCCGACGCAAAGCGACACAGCCGCCGACCAATGGCGTGCGATGTGGGGCTTTGTTCGTAGCGCAGACATTCTTGTCTGCCGTATCGCAGGCTTTCCAGCCTGCTTGGCGAAGTTTCCGCCTGGCCGACAGGAATGTCGGCGATACAGCAGGCAGGAATGCCTGCGCTACCCCGACCAAAGGCTTTCCGGTGTCGTGAATCTCACGTGGAGAAGTCGAGATTCCGCGTTTCACCAGTCGAGCGCGTAATTTTTTTCGCCGTAAGTGAAACAAGGTGAAACAAGGTGAAACGAGGTGAAACAAAGTGTAACAGATGCGTGAAAATCGCGCTTCCAAGGTGACCGGAGAAACAGGATTGGCAGAGGGCCGCGGTTCGTTTTGGTTGAAGAAGTCAGGATGCGAACCGCCAGCGTTCATGGCGCAGCCGGGTAAAAGGGGTGCATCCCAGCGCGGCGACGGCTGGTTTCCGCAGGCGCCTGACGGCACCGACTGTTGCGTCCCTCCCCGCAAGCGGTTGCATTATCTCACGCAAGTTCCAGTTGTCGAGGATTATCTGCAACAAGCGGGTGAGGGGCGCATCCGCGCACTGCCCCCGCGTCGAAGGCTGGCGTGTGAATGGCTGTATTTTGTAGCGCAGAATTATATTCTGCTGTATCGCAGAGTTGCACTCTGCGGAATGCAGGAATTTTCCACGCGCGTCGAACCTGCGAACGCCCTGCCGACTACAAGTCGGCGATACAGGCGATACAGCAGATTGAAAATCTGCGCTACGTCTGCGACAGGCCTTCATTGCTTCAAGGGCAGTCCAACAAGATGCGCCCGCAGGAGCGAGCGACTCAATTAGAAGCCGTGATCTTGGCCAGTTCGTCAGCGGCGTCCTTGTTGCCTTGGGCAGCGGATTTGCCGAGCAGATCCTTGGCTTTGGCGAGGTCTTTCTCGACGCCATCACCGGTTTCGTAGCGCAAACCCATCTTGTATTCGCCGTAAGCGTCGCCTTTTTCAGCCAGTTCCTTGTGCCATGCCAGCACTTTGGCGTCGGTCTTCGATTTGCTTTGGGCAATGGCGGCTTTTTGGTCGTCGGTAAGTTGCGGGACATAAACCGTTTCGTAATCGAGTTGCGGCATGTTGTCCTTGGTGCCGCCTTTGAAGGCAACCAGGCGGTCATTGCGGGAAAAAATCTGGCCGGCAGCCACGCTGCGGGGATAATTGCTCAAAACGAAGGAGCCAGTGGTCGCGCCGCCATTGTTTGGAAGCATATAAAAAAGCGGCGGACCGAACGTGCCTTGAACCACGATGGAATCGCCCGAAACACTCGCGACGCGGCCCTCGAACTGCACCCAATCTTCGCCGCGGGCGAAGTTGGTCTTGTCATTCATGATGCGCCATGGATCGGTGGGCACAAAAGTCTTTTGATATTGGGCGACTTGTTTGGCCTGGTCCGCGGCGGGGTCAGGCGCGGGTGCTGGAGCCGCAGAGGCGTCTGGCGGGGCGGGTTGATTTTTTTTATGATGTTTGTGCGGAGTTGTGGTCTGCGCAAAAGTTGGGGCTGCGAGACCGCAAAGCAACAGGAGGACAAGGAACGTTTTCATGGCAGCCTTTTTCCGACAGGAGGGCCAAAGCTTCTGGTTTGAGCTAAAAACGCCCATACAAAGGACGATACGCCTGTGCAATGGCGTCGTCCAGAATGGAATGACGGGGTTGGAGGCGGAATGGTTACGGGGAATTCGCTGCACAGAATTTTTAGAACGCTCGCCCTCACCCCGGCCCTCTCCCCCAGGAGAGGGAGAGCGTTTTCACACGGCGGAAGAATTTGGAATCGTGGTTTCAATCACCGCCTTTTTCAAATTCATCCAGAGCGCCGAAAATAAACCAATGTAGTGGAGATTTGCCGCTGAGATGCCCAAATTTGTCTCTGAAATCTCCTTCAGCGAAAACGCAGGAAAAAAATTGCCAGCACGACAATCAGCAAGAGGGCCACCACCCACCAAAACCAACTGATGCCGCGCGGTTTGGGAGATGGGCCGCCAAATTCCTTTTTGACGAATTCGTCGTAATTGAATTCGTCATCAGGCAAATCGAGGTCGCCGGTTTCAGCCGCTTCGGACCAGCCGGTTTCTTCGCAGGAGCCGCATTCGGGACAGGCTTTGGCTTGGGGCGGAACGTCCGCGCCGCAGTTGGGACAAATCATTTAAATTCAAAATAAAAAATGAAAACCATCGTCGCCGGCTGGCTTCGAACGTTAATTCACTTGTACCCCCAACTATAAATCCATTCCAGCGCATCAATGGTGTTTGGATCCAGTTCAGGATGATTCTGTTTCAACTCAGCGGCAGCGCGTTTGGAACTCAAAATCAGAGTGTCCGTATCAGGTTTAATGTGATCGAGTTCATCCAACAAAGTGTTTATTTTAGCGTACAAAAGGGTACCCAGTTCAGGGCCGAATTTAGCGATCAGACGCGCCTGGTCTTGGTCCGGGAAAGAGGTGATGCCGTAACCAATATAAATGCGCACGGCCCGATTAAAGGTTGCATTATCAATGTCCATGACTTCCGCGTACTCAAGCTCCTAATTTTACATTTTTAATTTTTAATTCCATCAGCCGACGCCCGTATATTCCTCGTCAGTCTTCAGATCGAGACCCATCAGGAGGTAATCGTGCGGGATGGCTTGCATGTCTTTGACGTAGCTTTCGAGGCGCAAAAGATTGCTGAACCCGAGCAGGGCGAAGACTTTGATGGCCGCTTCCTGTTCGCCGATGAATTCCGCCTCGGCTTTTTCCAAACCGCATTGGCGGGCCAGGTCGAGGATTTCCGAGACCAGCGTGCGCGCGAGGCCGCGTCCGCGAAAGTGCGGATGGATGAGCACGCTGACGCGCCCGATGTGGCGTTTCCAGCCGCCAAGCTGCTGGTGAAGCGTGGCGCACCCGAGGATTTTGCCATCCGCGATGCCGAGCAAGGGAAGGTTGCGGCCAAGGTCAATGTTCCGGCACCAATCATGGATGACGGCCAGCTCGGTGACGCGATGTTTGATGAACATCCGCTCTTCGCCGGGCACGCTGAGAAAGAATTCGTGGAAACTTTTTTCGTCGTCTTTGCGCAGAGGGCGCATCTTGCATTTGACGCCGTCTTTGAGGCGGATTTCCCGGGGAAACCTTTGGAGCGCGAGTTCAAGCGACATAGGGACTCCTGATGTTGGAACCCAAATCCCGGCAGGCGCGGGTGTGACCGGACTGGGGCCTGTCCCGTGCCGAGTGGTCAACCCGCCGGGGGTGCGGTTCGTGCAAATCGACGCTAAACCCGGCGCAACTGCGAAGCAAGCGGAAAAGGGGGCAAGATTTTAACCGCAGATGAACGCAGATAAACGCAGATGAAGAAACTTGTAGAAACTGTTTTGCAAAAAAGCGAAGAACGGATTGAGTTTTACGCTCGCCCTCACCCCAACCCTCTCCCCCGGGGAGAGGGAGCGCGTTTCCACATCGCGGAAGAATTTGGAATCGTGGTTTCAATCATCGCCTCGTTCAATTTCATCCAGAGCGAACGAAAACCGGTGAGGAAGTTAGTTAGGCTTCGAGCGGAGCAGAATGGTTCACCCTCTCCTTGGGGAGAGGGAAAGGGTGAGGGGGACCGCGACGTGAAAAAGTCTGATGTGAGGGTTGCAAATACGGAAACCACGAAACGACTCTGCGCCATAAATCGACAGCCCGTTTTTGAGGACGGCCCTGCGGTCCGTCCCTACCATGAGAGGACGGCGCCCTATTCTTTTAGAACAACCTTGGCGGTTCGCCGACAATTCCCCATTCGTGTTCGATGAAGCGTTCGTCGAGGTCTTCGGGGTCCACGCTCCAGCGCGCGGCGAGCAGATGCACCTTGTCCGAATTGGTGCAACTGGGCTCCGGCATGCTGAATTGCGGGACATCCGCCGGATCGGAGTAATCAAAACAGCGCATTCCCAAATCGCTTTCGGCGGGCGTCATTGTGCCTTGCGTCCATAGCGTTTTCCCGGCCCATGCATAACCGCGGACGATGTGGCCGCCTTCGGCTTGCGCCCATGCGTGATAGTTGAGCATGGAATTCGCAAGGAAATATTGCACGTGACCCAGTTTGCGGCTCATTTCCAAAAGGAAACGAAAACACGCGTCCACGTCCTCGACCGGGTCGGGCAAGGCCGAACCGATGACGAGTATCCAGCCGGAAATCGGCGGCGAAATGAACAATTTGCGCTCGGCTTCGCCTGCCAAACCTTCCAGGCAGGGGCAAGGTTTGGGATTGTGCAAGGCCAGAGCGGATTGGACGGCAAGCAGGTTGCGGTTTTTGATGGCCAGCCAGCAATTGGGCCGTTTCAAAGCCATGTGGTGAAAACCGGGAGGGCCGTCGAGTGGCAACGGCGGAGCGCCCGCAGTTCTGTTCTGCGTTTGATGCCGCTTTTCATGACGCCACCGGAGTATCAGGTAAACGAAGAACACTCCCATAACGAGCACGAAGGAAAAGACCGACAACAACAGTGTCGCAATCAGTCTGTGATCCATTGCACCCATACGATGAAACTTACCCCTCATTTCTTCCAATTCAATTGAAAAGACACCGAAGCGAAAAGGTTTTTCACCCCATGTCAGCGCGCTTGAAACTTTGCCGTCAATTCACCTGCTCGTGATACGGCTTGTGGGCTTGATAAACTTTTAACAGCTCCTCGTTTCGCGCGGCGAGGGCGTTGTCACCCAAGGCAAGGGCTGTTTCACGCGCTTTGCGGGCCATGTTTTCGGCTTCGTCAAACTGTCCAGCCTCGGCGCAAGCGGCTGCGAACGTGCCGATGACGATGGGCACGTGCCAGTGAGAAATTTCGCAGGCTTTGCGCGCGTATTTCACCGCTTCCGGGCCGTTGCGGAGCTGGTCGTTGGGATTGGTCGCGAGGAACCAGGCGAAGTTGTTGAGCATGTTCGTGGAATCGGGCCAGCGGTGGATCGCTTCGCGATAGAGCCGCGCCGCTTCGCGATAATGTTCAAGGGCTTCGGCGGACTTGTGCTCTTTCGCGAACACGACGGCGATTTGGTTTTGCGTGTCGGGGTCGGTTGGGTCAGCTTTCGCGCCGGCGGTCAATTGCTCGATGGCGCCGGAAAGATTGCCGCTTTCGGCCAGCGCTGCGCCCCAATTGACGTAGGGATCGGCCCAATTGGTGCGGTAGAGCAAGGCGGCTTGAAACTGGTTGATGGCATCGTCGGTTTTGCCTTGTTTCGCATACAATTTGCCGAGGCTCAAATGCCAGTCGGCGTTGGTGGGCACGAGCTGAACAGCGAGCGAAATGTGCTTGAACGCGCCGTCGAGGTCGCCTTTCTCCATCAAAATCGCGCCACAATTATTATGGGCGAGAGCGGCGACGGGAGTGATTCGCGGTTCAACGGCGGGGCTGATTGCAAGCGCTTTGTTCAGGAAAAAGAGCGCCTCGTCGTCCTTGTCATTGATCATGAGATAAGTCGCCATATCGTAGCATGCCAAATAGCTGTAGCCCTCCAGCTTGATGTCGTGTTCAAAAAGTGTGCCGCTGTCCTTCCAATAGCCGGTCTGGTTCCAGGTCAGCGCCATGCAGGCCATGAGCGCGGCGGATGCGGGAACAGCCACAGTGGCCGGACGAATTTTTTTGCGTTCCACCCATTCGCCCAAACCCCAGGCCACGATGATAAAAATCCCAATCAGCGGGATGTAGGCATAACGGTCCGCCATGGATTGCCCGCCCACCTGCACCAACCCAATCACCGGAACCAGTGTTCCCAAAAACCAAAACCAACCAACCGCAAGCCATGGACGTCCGCGCCTGAACTTGAGAACAAACAGCGTGATGGCAGCCAGCAAGACAAATGCGCTGATAAAGGCCATGCCGTTCGACCTGTCGGGATGCGGATAAAACACCGCAAGGTCCACGGGCCAGAAAGCTTTCTCCAAATAGCGGACGTATGAAATCGCGGCGTTGGCGATGCGCTCGCCGATCGGAAGCTTCTCGAGGGTTTCGACCGCGCCACTATGCTTTTGCGCGAAGTAAGTCACTGCGCTTGAAGCGGCGGACAACGCAAAGAATGGAATTTTCTCCACGACCCATTTTTTCCATGGCAAAGCGGAAAGAGGCTGAGGTTTTCCTTTGGGCGCGTTTTTGGAAGCGTTTTCGGCAGACCAAAAATCAATCAGCAAAAGCACGAACGGCAGCGTCACCACCATCGGTTTGGAGAGCAAGCCGAGCAGAAACAAAAACAAGGCTGCGGCGTACCAAAGTTTGGATTTTGGCCCGGCGATTTTGAACTTTTGATAGGCAAGGAGCGTGAGGAGAAAGAAGAATGTGCTGAGCACGTCCTTGCGTTCGGAGACCCACGCGACGGATTCGACGTGGATGGGATGCCACGCGAACAGCGCCGCGACGAGCGCGCTTTTCCAGAGGGCCCCGGTGAGACGCCGCAGCCAGGCAAAGACGAGCAGCGTGTTGGCGATGTGAAAAAGCAGATTCATGAGATGCGGGCCGAACGGTCCCGCGCCGAAGATTTGGCAGTCGAGCATGTGCGAAAGCCAGGTCAACGGGTGCCAATTGCTCGCGACGGTGCTTGTAAAGGCGTATTTTAATCCCGCCAGCGTGAGGCCCTTTTGAACGGTCGAGTTGTTGGCGACGTAAAGGTTGTCGTCGAGGTCGGTGAAATCGCAGCCGAACACGCGCCAGAAAACAGCGAGCGTCAGCAGCGCCAGAATGCCATAAACGACAATCGCGCGCGGTTTAAAATTTTTGCCGGACATGAAAGCCTTCAGTTTAGCAGCCTCTGCATTTTTGCCAAAGAGAAAAAGCCTGCAAAACGGGATATTCTGTTGAATAATCTCGCCCAGCCCGTTTTACTTGAACTTCATTGATTCACCATTGTGGACTCGTTTGAATGAAAGCTGCTTTGCTTAAATCTCATCATTTTCTTCCGCCATTGGTTATCGCATTTCTTGCGCTCTTCTCGTTTTCAGCCAAGGCGGCGCGGCAGCCGTATGAGTTGAAATCCGGCGACCGTGTGCTGCTCGTGGGCGACGCGTTGATGGAACGCGCGCAATCCTACGGTTACTTCGAAGAGCGCCTCACCGTCCAGTTCCCGGACCGCAACATTCAATTCAGGAATATCGGCTGGAGCGGCGACACGCCGGAAGGCATCTCGCGCGCAAGTTTCGATTGGGACAAGCCGGGCAAGGGCTTTGAACAATTGACCAACCAGATCGCTTTCGTGCAGCCAACGGTCGTCATCATCGGTTACGGTATGGCAAATTCGTTCGATGGCAGCGCAGGTGTGCCGAAGTTCAAAGCCGGCCTGAACAAGCTCGTGGACGCCATCGAAACCATCTGCACAAACAAGCCGGTGAGATTGATTTTTTTGAGCCCCATTCGCCATGAAAATCTCGGCGCGCCGCTGCCCGATCCAACGGAGCACAACAAACAATTGGCGCTTTATACGCGCGCGATTCTGGATGTTGCCACCGAACGACAGGGCTTGTTCATTTCGCTCTATAATAATCTGCTGGGCGACGGCACGGAATCGCATCCGCCGCGGCCGTTCACGGATGATGGCATTCATCTCACTGCCTATGGTTATTTGCGGATGACCGAGGCGGTCGAAAAAGGTCTGGCGTGGGAGCCGAATTTTTGGCGCGTGCGAATCACCGCCGATGGGCAGGTCACGCCCGGCAGTTATGGGACGAAGGTCGCCGATTTGTCGCGCACGAAGGACAGCGTGCGGTTTACGGCGCTGGATCAAATTTTGGTCAGCCCGTTTGTATCGGACAAAAACGGCCACATCCCTTCCGCGGATGCGATGTCGCTCATCCAGATCGATGACCTGAAACCGGGGCGTTATGAATTGAAAGTGGACGGCAAGCCGGTGGCCATCGGGACGGCCAAGGAGTGGGCCGAAGGCGTGGACATTGATCGCGGGCCGCAATTTCAACAAGCCGAGGAATTGCGAAAGGCCATTCTCAAGAAGAACGAACTTTTCTTCGACCGTTCGCGTCCGGAAAACGAGACGTATCTTTTCGGTTTCCGCAAATACGAGCAGGGCCAGAACGCGAAGGAAATTCCCGAGTTTGATCCGTTGATCGCCGCGCAGGAAACGAAGATTGCGACGCTCCGCAAGCCGGTGCCTCACACGTATGAATTGACGCGCACTTCGAAATCGTTCGTCCCAGAAGAAAAACCGGCAAAGGCGCAGACTGAAGTTGCCTCAACTGCTAAACCTTTGGAGCCATTGCCAGACTTTAACGTCGCGCCCGGTTTTGAAGTCAGCCTTTATGCAGAAAGCCCGATGCTCGCCAAGCCCATCCAGATGAATTTTGATCCGAGCGGCCGGCTTTGGGTGGCGGGTTCGTCCATTTATCCACAGATCAAACCCGGCCAGACTGCCGATGATAAAATCATCGTGCTTGAGGACACCAAAGGCGTGGGCAAGGTGGACAAATCCACGGTGTTCGTGGATGGCTTGATGATTCCCACAGCGGTCGAACCCGGCGATGGCGGCGTTTATGTGGGGCAGGGGACACAATTGTTGTTTTTTAAAGACACGCATGGGACTGGACGAGCAGACCAAAAGCGGATTGTGCTTTCTGCTTTTGGCACCGAGGACGCGCATCATCTGGTGCACACGTTGCGCTGGGGTTACGACGGACAGCTTTATTTCGATCAATCCATTTACATCCACAGCCACATCGAAACGCCTTACGGCGTCGAGCGATTGAACAGTGGCGGCATCTGGCATTTGCGTCCGGCGACGATGCAGCTTGGCGTTTTCCTGCGCGGCTTTTGCAATCCGTGGGGACATCAATTCGACGCGTTCGGGCAATCGTTCGTCACCGATGGCGCGGGTTTTCAAGGACTGAGCTGGGGCATTCCCGGCGCGACTTATTTCACCTATGCCGACATGCGCCGCGAATTGCAGAGCATCAGCCCGGGTTCGTATCCGAAATTTTGCAGCCTCGAAATCATCCGCAGCAAACAATTTCCCGACGACTGGCAGGGCAATGCCATCACCTGCGATTTCCGCGCGCATCGCGTGGTGCGTTTTGCGATCGATGAAAAAGATTCCGGCTATGCCACGCGCGAACTGCCCGATTTGCTCACTTCCACGAACGTCACGTTCCGCCCGATTGACGTGAAGCTGGGGCCGGATGGAGCGCTTTACATCGCCGATTGGTCCAATCCCATCATCCAGCACGGCGAAGTGGATTTTCGCGATCCACGCCGCGACCACGAGCATGGGCGCATCTGGCGCGTGACGGCAAAAGGCCGCCCGCTGAACAAGCGCATCAATTTCACAAAACTTTCCAATCGCGAATTGCTCGACCAACTGCTTTCGCCCAATGCCTATTACCAGGACCAGTCGCGTCGCGTGTTGACCGAGCGCGGCAACGCTGTCCTGCCGGACCTTGCGAAATGGGCTGACAAACAGCGCCGGGAAAGCG
>DASRBR010000790.1:0-2667 GCA_035653495.1 Verrucomicrobiia bacterium | reverse complement strand
GAGGTCGATGCGCCCGTTCAAAAAAGCGCGCCGGGTAAATTCGCCGGGCTCGGCCATGCGCGCGCCATTGGCCAGCACAGTTTCCAAAACCAATCGCGCGGGAAGCAAGCCGCCATGACAGGTGATTTCCACAACGTCTTCGCGCGTCAACGTGCGCGGCGCGCGCATCACCGCAAGCATAACTTCATCCACTTCGCGGCCATCGCGAACTATTTTTCCGTAATGGATGGTGTGCGTTTTGGCGGAGGAAGGCTTAACGGCGGATTTGCCCAAACCAACGAAACATTTGTCGGCAATGGCCAGCGCTGCCGGGCCGGAGATGCGTATCACCGCAAGGCCGCCTTCGCCCAGTGGTGTGGCAATCGCGGCAATCGTGTCTTCGACCATATCACGAGTGAAGCCGCGTCATTGATGACCGCGACAATTCCCAGCGGCGCTTTCCGCGTCACGGCCTTCGAGAAAAAGCCGCGCCTTTTCGTAACTTTTTTTGCGAAGATAATGAAGCAGTTGCGGGTCGGTTTGCGGCGGCAATTGAAGGGTGAGTTCATCCAGTCGCGCAAAAAGCGGCAGCAGGTTCGGCTTGGGACTAGCCGTCGGCATGCGTTTCACCTGCGCATCGAGTTCAGTCAACGATTCCAAAATTGTCCTCTCCGTCGGTGTCATGGCGCAAAAATAATCTTATCCGCAATATTACTCAAAAGCAAAAAAGCCGCACGGCCGATTTTTGCCTTTGAAAATAATTGGCGCTGGCAAATACTCGCGGCTCGATGATCAAAAG
This sequence comes from Verrucomicrobiia bacterium, assembly GCA_035653495.1. GTDB lineage: Bacteria > Verrucomicrobiota > Verrucomicrobiia > Limisphaerales > Pedosphaeraceae > DATAUW01. The sequence goes on along the minus strand of DASRBR010000790.1, from coordinate 1,889 downwards.
CAGCGCCAAACCTGCGACAACGCTGTCGTTCCTCGGCATCGAGGGAGGCGCGTCGCATACCATCGCCATTTTGGCCGATGCGCATGGAAATTTTCTCAAACGTTTCGAAGCCGGGCCGGCGAACCTCAAGCTTTTGACTGACGAAAAACTGGGCCGCCTTTTCAAATCCATCGCGGGCGCGTTTCCGCAACCGGATGCGATCGGCATCGGCATGGCTGGCGCGCGCGCGGAAGCAGATTGGGAACGCATCCGCAAGGCCGCGGCAAAAGCGTGGCCTTCGGTCCCCTGCCACGCAACGAATGATTTGGAAACAGCGCTGGCTGCCGCAGGCGAAACGGAGCGCGATGAAGCTGCGCGGGTGCTGGTGTTGAGCGGCACAGGCTCGTGTTGTTACGGTCGCAACGCGAAAGGACAGGTCGCGAAAGTCGGCGGTTGGGGTCATGTTCTCGGCGACAAGGGAAGCGGATACGAAGTCGGTTTGCGCGCGCTCAAAGCGGTCGTGTTTTATTTCGATCGCGACGGCGAATGGCCCCGGCTTGGCCGGCACATTTTGCATCGCCTGCAATTGAATGAGCCGGAGGAGTTGATTCCCTGGGCGCAACAGGCGGAGAAGGCGCAGGTCGCCAGCCTTGCCACGGAAGTTTTCGACGCCTGGAAAAACGGCGACAAGATCGCAGCGGACATTTTGTTCGCAGCGGAGGAAAGTCTCGCAGAGGACGCGCTCGCCTGCGCGCAGAAATTGGCGGGCTCGCGGGCGTTTGTGCGTTTCATTTTGACCGGGAGCGTTTTGCTGAAGCAACCGGCATTCGCAAAACGGCTTGGCGCGCGTTTGCAAAAAAAATGGCCAACTGCGGCGATTGCACCGCTGGAACGGGAAAGCGTTTGGGGCGCGGTCGCGCTGGCGCAAAAGATTTGGAACGAACAGCCGCAGAAAATATCCACAAAAAAAATTGCGCGCGAGACGAAAGCTGAAGCCGCGCCTTCCACAGCGGTTTCTTTGGGAAAATTTGGAAAGCTTTCCCCGACCGAACAGCGCAATCCTCGCTCGCGCAATCTGGACAAACTTTCCATCAGCGCAGCGGTGAAATTGATGTTGTCGGAAGATGCGAAAATTCCGGGCGCTGTTTTGACGGAGCACAAGAAAATCGAGAAGGCGGTGGGGTTCATCTCGAAGGCGTTCAAGAATGGCGGGCGATTGTTTTATGTCGGCGCGGGCACGAGCGGGCGATTGGGCGTGTTGGACGCCAGCGAATGCCCGCCCACCTTTCGCACGGACCCGGAACTTGTGCAGGGAATCATCGCTGGCGGACAAGGCGCGTTGTGGCGCTCGGTCGAAGGCGCGGAAGATGATCCACTGGCTGGCGCGCGGACGATGGAATTTCGCGGCGTCAACCGGCGCGACGTGGTAGTGGGCATCGCCGCGAGCGGACGCACGCCGTTTGTTTGGGGCGCGTTGGCCGAGGCAAAAAAACGCGGCGCAAAAACCGTGATGCTCGCGTTCAATCCGTTTCTGGAAATTCCCAACGACGCGCAGCCGAGTCTCGTCATTGCGCCGAACCTCGGCCCGGAATTGTTGACCGGTTCGACGCGCTTGAAAGCGGGCACGGCGACGAAGCTTATCCTGAATATTTTCACCACGCTGGCGATGGTGCGCATCGGAAAAGTCATGAGCAACCTGATGATTGACATGAACCCGTCCAATTCCAAGCTGCGCGACCGCGCGGTGCGAATCGTGCAGCAATTGCGCGGTGTGGATTTCACCACGGCGCAGGACGCGCTCGAAAAATCGGGCTGGGTCATCAAGGCGGCTTGCGCGCGGTTGCAGCGCGGAGGGAAATCGCCGCCGCGTTAGGATCGCTTGAATTCTCGGGCCAACTCCAAGAGCCGGG
>DASRBR010000789.1:0-4421 GCA_035653495.1 Verrucomicrobiia bacterium | reverse complement strand
GACCGTGGTCCCGCTGGCATTCGTGCGCTGATGGATGAATCACAGCGTTACGGCATCATCAACGGCGCGGCTGGCGCCATCGCGGAGCGGTTCAGTCAAGCCAACATACGTTTACGGGCGTCGCTCAATGGCTTGGGTTCGGAGATCGGCGCGGTCACTTATCCGGCCATGACAAAGTTGGTCAACGGCATGGCGGAAGCCGCAGCGAACGTCCGGGACATGGTTGCGCACAATCCCGAATTGGTAGAGATGGTCAAGGCCGCACTCGCGGCAAGCGCGGCGATTGCGGCACTGTCCGCCGTCTCCAAGGCAACGAGCATGATAAGCGGCGGCGTGGGGATGGGCTTTGCTGCTGTTGGCGGCGTGAGCAGCCTTGCTGACCTCGTTGCCTATATCCGGCTGCTTCCTGCCATCGCTGGCGCTGCGGCGGCGGGCATTGCGGTTGTCGCTGGCGAAGTAGTCGCCCTGGCTGCTGCCATTTACACGGTCAAGAAATATCTCGACATGCTGGATGCGAAAAAGCAGGAAGCAGAAGCCGCAGGCGACCGCGCCACACAGGTGATGAAGTTGAACGACGCGGTATTTGCCAGCTTGCGCCGATTGCGAGCGTCCGGGGATATCAGCGCGGAAAAGCAGGAGGAACTTTTGAAGCCTCTGCGCGAGGCGGCAAAGAGCGGGGACATAGACAAGCTCCAAGCTGCCTTGACGCGGGTTGCTATCGCGTTGCGTGAGGTTCAGGGTGCGAGCCCAGAGGGAAATAAAACCATTTGGACAAAGGATGAACTCGACCGGCAACAAAAGTTGCTTGGTATCGAGGAGCAAAAAATCCGGCTCGAAATGGAACGTCACCGCATGGAGGACATCCCTTCCAAAAACTCTCCCGCCATGGCATCGACCGATGATTGGCAAGCCCGGTTGCGTTCGTTGCTCAATCAGCAGCGGGCCATGTTGGACGAGGCCCATAAGCAAGGCGCGGTCAGTGACCAAGAATTTGCGGAGCGCAGCATCAAACTGGATGAAGAAAAGTTACGGCTTGAACAGGAAATCCGCACATCGCGCCGGTCCGAGCAATCGGAGTTGAATGCTGCCTACGATCAAGAGTTGCAGCGCAAACAAGAGATACTCGCCTTTGACCGGGAAACCATCCAGAACAGTTTCAAACTCAACCCACAAGAAAAACTGGCTGCGGAAAAAACCCTGCTAGAAATCGAGAAGCAACTTGTGGATGAAGCCGCCAAGCGCTACGAGTTCGAATCCCGCATGGCCGCGCTCCAAAAGGACGCGGTCGCATATCAGGACGCTCAGCGCAAATTATCGGAGTTACAAAAACAGCGTTCCGGCCTCGACATGCAGGGCGCGAAAATGAATGCACAGGCAGACCCGAATTCATTTTCAGACCAGTTCACCGCTGTCGGCGTAAAGCTGCAAAACGAATGGGGCTCATGGGCACAGCAGACCGCGCACAGCTTTGAAAGCGTTTTCAATTCCGCCATCCAGTCGATCAGCAAGGGCATTACCGGGCTGATTGAGGGCACGATGACATGGGGGCAAGCGCTGAGGCAAATCGGCAGTTCCATCCTCAATGAAATAATTCAAGCCATCGTGCAAATGGGTGTGCGGTGGGTGATGACGCAGGTGATGATGGCCGTTGCCGGTAAAACGATTGCTGCATCTGCTACAGCCACTCTCGCGCCAATTGCGGCGGCGCAAGCGGCGATTTGGGCGGCTCCCGCAACGTTGTCCACTATTGCCAGCTACGGCGGCGCTGCGGCGGCGGCTCCGGGTGAAATCGCTGCCGCACAAGGCGTAGTTCAAGGTCTGAGCGCGTTCTACGAGGGCGGCTACACTGGCGACGGCAATCCGAACACTCTCGCCGGTTTGGTCCATCGCGGGGAATTCGTCATGCCCGCAGACGCGGTGCGGCGTATCGGCCTCACGAACCTTGAGACGATGAAGAACAGCAGCATGAGCCAAGGTGCGCCAATTGCGGCGGCACAAGGCGGCGGGAACACACACCATCACGTCTGGTTTGACCACGATGCCTTGCAGCAATACATCCGCTCCGCTCCGTGGTTTGAAAACCACGTTGTCAGCGTTATCGGCAAAAACATGCACAAACTCAGATAAAGTATGAATGGATTCACATGGAGCGGTGCGCCGGGAGATGGCGTCAATGCGTTCATCCTTGACGATCCTCCCGATTGGAATTCGCCGTTTGAGGTGACGGCCCAATTGCCGACTTCAATGGAGTTGGCTCTTAATGGGCTGGAAGCGCGAAGCCAGCTTGGAGACACACTCCGCCTGTCTGTAAAATATTCCGTTACGCTCGAAGGGGAGGCCGCGAGTTTGTTGCGCATAGCCATGGCTGCTTTGAACGTCCAACCTGTGCTTTGTCCGCTCTGGCCCGCAGCGGTCGCGCCGGGTGCAACGCCGTTGATCGCTTCTGAATGGTATTTGCCTTACGACATTGACAACGGCGAACTGCCGATTATTCCGGCGTCCGCGCTTGCTGCGCAAACGATCAATTGTTATCCGCTCATGGTGGGCAAGCTGCAAAAGATTGCAGACCCGCAGATGCTCGCCCAGGACGTTTTGACGCTCACGTTTGAGTTTGTTGAGAATTCCGCCTCAACGATTCTTACATGGCCCGCATTCGCGCCTGCCACATCGGTTGCCGCAGCGAATGGGCCGCGCCCCATCTGGCCTTGGCGGGCGGATTGGGCGATTGCGCCAAAGGGCGGCGCTGCGGAAGTGCAAATCGAGAGTCAGCAAATTGGGCAGGGGAGGGTGTTGTCGGATGCGTATTACAATCAGACCGGGCGGCGTCGCTCTGTCCAGAATTTTACGCTCACGGACACGGACATTTGGGACCTGCTGAGTTTCTTCGCGCAAGTCGGAAACCTGACGGAGAATTTCTGGTTGCCTACTGAGTTGGATATGGGAATTGGCTTGGTGAACGATGCCAATGCGGGTGATGCGACAATAACCGTCCAGCCAGACAGCATCCCCGGTGAGGATTTTATTGATGATTTTTTCTTCATTCTGGACGACTTGGATAGTCGGCAGCTTGTCAAGCTCACTGGCGGCTCTGGCAGTCCGCTTGTGATGAACATTTCCCCGGCGTTGGCGAATGCCTTCGCTGCTACTGAAACACGGATTACACCCGCGATGCTGGCGCGGCTGGATGAAACGAAAATTACCGTGAGTTTTGCGGCTGCGGATGTTGCCACGGTGCAACTTCATTTCAAGGAAGTGCCGATGGAGCTTGCCGGGGCGAGCGCGGAAACAATCGGGACTACGATGGGGCCGCTTGTGATGCGGGCATGGCTTTATGTCTTTACGGTGAAATATCCCGGCGCAACGCAGACGTGGTATTTCACCAGCTTTGAGCGGCAGTTGACGGATGCGAGCGAGAACAATTATTTGCCGCAGCCTTTTGAGAATGAACCGATCACGGAGACGGCAACGATTGAACGGCAAAGTGTAAGCATCAAGAGCCGCAACTTTACCGGAAACCCGCTGGCGCTCATGGTCCCGTTCGATTTGGAATGGCCTTTGCTGATTCAGATTTACGAGGCGGATGTTGCAGTAAATGCCGTGAGCAATCTTCGGTGCTATTTCAACGGAGAGGTCACAAGGTGCGAGACAGACGGCCCGTTTTTGACTGCGACCGCGCAAAGTCTCAATTCGCTTTTCGACCGGCAAATCCCGCGCCGTTTATTTCAAAATGGGTGCAACTGGATTTTGTTTGAAAGCAAATGCGGCATCGTTCAATCGGCGTGGACGTGGACAGGAACGCTGACGGGTTACAACGCGGACACTTTGACGTTGACGATTGGCAGCGTAGCGAGCGCGAACGCGGCGGCGCTGGCGGCGCATTTTTTCGCGGGCGGCTTTCTTACTGTCGGCGCGGGCACGGCGCAACAATATCGGATGATCGTGGACAGCACGGCGGTTGGAGGCGGTTCATTGCAGCTTGTGCTTGCGACTCCATTTAACGCAATCCCGGCCAATGGCAGCGTGGTGACATTTTTTCCGGGGTGCGATGGCATCGTCACGACCTGCAAAAACAAGTTCAACAATTACCAGAATTTCGGCGGCTTCCCGTTCATCCCTGCCGCGAATCCTTCGATGTTCCAAACCACTGAGGCAGCTTATGGAGGGGGAAAGAAATGACGCCATGGTTCAACACCCCTGAAAGGATTGCCGCGTTGCAGGCGACGGCGAAGGCTTGGGACGGGACGCCGTTCATGCCGAATGCGTGTCTGCGCGGGCATGGAGTCTCCTGCCAGAAGCTTGCTGCCGGGATTTACGTTGACGCTGGTTTCTTTCCAGCCGGAACGACTGTGCCGGATGGTCCGATGGATTGGAGCCGAGCTCACAAGCAAAGCTTGATTGACAAATTTCTTTCGACCGACCCG
>DASRBR010000788.1:0-3956 GCA_035653495.1 Verrucomicrobiia bacterium | reverse complement strand
TTATTTGGAGTGCGCGGACATGTCCGCGCTTTGGAACCGGGCGACATGTCGCCCGGAAGAAAAGCGGTGTCATGCCACCGCACTCCAAAATCGCCGTAACACGATTGCGGCCGCGTCAAAAAGAACCCCGCGTCGTTCCGCTTGGCCGTTCGGCGCCCGCCGCGACATCGGATGTCGGGGTTCATGTCGGATGTTCGATGTTTCATTCCTTTTGGTTCCTTGCTTGGTCGTCCGACCGCCTTGCTGAATAAATTTTTTCCGGTAGCTGCAACAAGCTGCAACCAGGTGCAACAAGCCGCAACACCCCGGACCGGAACGCGTGAAAATCCCGCGCGTCCGACTCCCCGTAGCTGAAAACGTCAGTTTTCAGCCTTCCCGTTCCGTTTTTTTGTTCCTTATAGCTGAAACCAGGTGAAACGAGGTGAAACAAGCTGAAACGCCTGCGACAATTGGAACGGATATGGAACAAAAATGCGTCAAAATGACGCGTGAAGGCACGAAGCACCAAACGCCAACCTCCAAGCTCCATTGAAGCACCAACTCCCAAGCACCAAGACTGATGCGCACGTTGGCAAAAGGTTCGCTTGGTGATTGGCATTTGAACATTCTCTGGTGCTTGGATGTTGGTATTTGGTGCTTTAAGGGACAAGGCTCTCCTCCGCCAAGGCTTCGGCGAACAAGCTGTCCGCGCTCCTAGTTTCGGCAATTGAGCGTTCGATGTTCGTTGTTCGGCGTTCGATGTTTTTGCAACATTGGTGGGAAGGGGGTTTTTTTGGCGGGACGGCGCCGGCCGCCTGAAGGCGGAACTCCAAACACGGCTGGGCACACGACTTCGCCTCCGACGAAACATGCCGGATCGGCTTGAACACCAGTTGGTGTCCGCTCTACGCCTCCCCAGCGCCATGCCTCGATGGTCTCAAAACGCCGTCGTGATGTCCAGATTTTTCGGCGGGCGAGGGGATAATTGTTCGTGACAATGCCGGGAACGCGAATATATTTCACTTCCCGTTAACGACCCTATCGTCTAGCGGTTAGGACACCGCCCTTTCACGGCGGCGGCACGGGTTCGATTCCCGTTAGGGTCGCCATTCTATTGGGCTTACTGAAAGCTATTTTCTGCGGCTCTAACTTGAAAACTCCCGCACAGCCTTGCCACCGGCCGCCAGGTTCGCCAGTCGCATCTCTGAATACTTGCGTGAAAAGATAACGCCGTCTGCGCCAGCCTTCAGTCCGGCAATCGTCGCCGCGTAAACGTCTTCAGGCGCAGTTTTCTTCTGGTTCGCTTCAGTCGGGACATCAATGTCGATGCCCGGATAGATTTTGCATTTGCCTTCCACGCCGGTCACCGCGCGTTTCGTTTCGCGATAAACATAATCGGACGAAAGCCCGGTCGTGGGCAGTTTGTCCAAGGGCGCTTCATTGGCATAGCCCAGCCAGCGATTGTTTAATTGGAGCAATTCGTCCTTCGGCAGGTCGCGAAAGATGGTCGAGCCGATGGTGTTGATGTAGCTGGCGTAGCGCGGGCCTCCACAATTGTTGTAAACGACGATTTTCAGGAAGTCCGCAACCTTTGCAAACTCCGCGTAATTCTGCTCGGCGCGAAAGAACGGACTGAACGAGTTGACGTGCCAGATGTGAAAGCCCACTTGAATTTCGTTTCGACTGCGTTTCGCTGCCTTATGGATGTCCGCATAAATCGCATGTTTGCCATCCGTCCATAATTTTTCCCAGGCGAGAAGTTCGGGGTATTCGAGCAGCAGTCGCCAGAATCCAACGAAGTAGCCGTCGTTGGGGCGCTGGCCGGCGCGGGCGGCACGGATAAATTGATCCAGGCTTTTGAATCCCGACTTTGCGCGCTGAACGTCAATGCCGCGTTCCTTCGCCGCTTTTTGATGAAACTCACAGAAGCAGGTGACGCGCGACGGATCGCCCGCGCCAAGTGCGTTGTGAAGCGGGCCCTGCCGTTCAGAACACCACATCACGCCGTCGATCGCGTACGATTGGCAGTAATCCTCGGTCAAGCCGATGAGGAACTCGCGATAATCGGGATGCAACGGACAGAGTGTATTGGCGCGACGACCGTTCCAATCCAGCTCCCTCAATTTTTCCACACCGGGCACATCCCTGGCGAAATTATCTTCGTACCATGCGTAAACCTTCATGCCTCTTTTCTGCGCCTGGGGAAGAACATCGGCGATGACATCGTAGTCGCCGTGGTCGGGCGCTTTGGTTTGTTTGAGCGAGGTGCGTTCGTAGAATTTTGCATGAGGCGTGGCAAAATTGCCGCCGCGAAAGTTTGTATCGTATTCCTGTTTGCCATGATCTGGCAGCGGCTGGCCGGGAACCTGGCGTCCCGCAATGCCCCGCCCATAGGTGAATGTGGCGAGGAACAGTGTGTTCACGCCGCCTCGCTCCTGCAAAATATCCAGCACTTTTTCCGTGCCTTCGTCCACAAACGATACCGCGCCGATCTGAATCCCGATCGTTTTCCCGGCAGATTTCGCTTCGGCGCGGGAAAGGGAAGGCAGCAGCGCGGTTCCCACTGCGGCAGCGGTTGTGGTCTTGAGAAATTCGCGCCGTGAAGGATCGGAAGGGCTGGTCTTCATGCCACAAGTCTGCGCCAGACAGGGCACATCCGCGAGCCGAAAAGTGGGGCAAATAGGTTATGTCAGGCGACTGATGTGAAACTCGATTCCGCAATTTCAAAAGAAATGTCCGTCGAAGCCTGCAAACATGAAACAACACAATCCCGAACCTCGTCGAGAATGGCTTCACCGGAAAGTGTGGCATCATTGCCCTCGTAATCGAGCGTAACAGCCAATCCACCTCGTGACGCATCCCACGATGCGCTCACACGTGTCAGCCAATCTCGTTGCTTGAACTCATCAAGCAAACTTGGCCGAGCAGCAGTGGCTTCCGCCTTGGTCAGTCCCAGGACGACGATGATGACGCGAATACGGACCATATCTGTGAAGTTGCCTAACACGTAGTACGCGACTCGCTGTCGCGAGGGATTAGAGGCGACGCGCCAGCCTGATGATCGTGCCAAGGCCTTTGCCGGAAAACGACGCTGCCACAGCGAACAACCAAACAAACAGGTCAACGATCGAGTGCATCATTAAAAAAATACAAACGGCACCGAGAACAATGATTGCCCACATGTGAAACCGGTAAGCTAACCTGGTGAGGTAAAGATAACCAATCGCCAAGACAAGCAAACTGATTACTCCGGCACGTAACTCGCTGAATTTGGTATCTCTTTTCATGGTTTTGTAATTTTGCTCTGTAGAACACATGCTTTGCCCGTTGTAAAATTGGAACTGTAGCTGGAAATTTTTATTTGGAGTGCGCGGACATGTCCGCGCTTTGGAACCGGGCGACATGTCGCCCGGAAGAAAAGCGGTGTCATGCCACCGCACTCCAAAATCGCCGTAAGACGATTTTGCGACCGTTTTGAAAAGGTTTTCACGCAGCATTGTAATTTCTGGTGCGCAATGATCCTTGACAAACAAATATACCTCAGCACTGCAAAGTCAATTGCGAACGGAAGCAAAAAATCCCCCGGCGCATCTCGTTTTTTTGTAGCCAGCAGGTGACCACGGCGTTTATGCCGCTCCTACGGGTTTTACTTTGGCCTAAATGGGGACAAGTACTGAATTTGAAAATCAGGCAGACCGGCATTAAAATTATGCAAATGTTAATATCTTTTTCACGTGGTGCAGGACTGTAATGAGCAAATTGATTTTATTGGCCGAAGATTCGTTTGACGACGCGCTTGTTTTTAAACGCGCATTGCGCAAGGCTGGCATTCTCAATCGCGTTGAAGTTGTGCGCGACGGTTTTCAGGCCATTGCATATATCGCAGGCGAAGGATTTTATGCCGACAGAGAACGCTTTCCAGAACCCGGCATACTGTTTCTTGATCTGGTCATGCCGCGTGCTGACGGCTGGTTTGT
>DASRBR010000787.1:0-6627 GCA_035653495.1 Verrucomicrobiia bacterium | reverse complement strand
TTTCGGAAATTGGAGGGCGGCTTGGGCGGTTTCAGCCATTCGACAAGAAATGGAATCGCTCGCGGGCCAATTTCAAGGATGGCCTTCTGCGGCGCTGTGTTGTTCACTTCGATTTCACCCCTGCCCAATGCATCCATCCATCTGCTCAATGGCTCTCCCGCGTAACTCGGCTCACGCTGCAGGAAGAAAAAAGTTGCGTAACCGGCCAGGACGAAAAACGCGACCACGATGAGCGTGAGCCGCAGCTTTGTTCCGCTGGACAATCCTTTGTGGTACTCTGGCACTGACACGAAAATGGCACGTTTGGGAAAACGCGACGAGAAAAAAAGTCTCCGCTGTTCGGGCAAAATCAAATTATAAGATTGAGGAACAAAGTGTTGAGGTTCTCCCTCATCCCGGCCTTCTCCCCAAGGAGAAGGTGAACCATTCTGCTCCACTCGAAGCAGAACTTCCTGCCAGGTTTTCCGGCCCCCGTTTGAAATTGAAAAATGATGTGATTGAAACGACGTTTCCAAATTCCTCTGCGATGTAAAAACGCTTTCCTTCTCCCCGGGGGAGAAGGTTGGGATGAGGGCGAGCGTAAATGTGAATCCGCCGTTGGGTCTTGCCTACAAAGGCGTTCCCAATCACCGTGGCAGTGGTGTCTTACTCTATGCTTTCCTCGGCAAAACCGCTCGTTCATAGTCCAGAACGAGATTCTGGAATTGTCCACACATGCTAATCCGCGATGAATTGAAAAAAGTTGACCGCTCGCCCGGACGTTGGCGCGAAATTTTCCGGCCGCGCCGATGGCGTCAGTTTTTCAGCATCCTGTTCTTCCAAAGCCGCGCGGGGAATCGCTGGAAAAGCGCGCCGGGCGCGCCCGCGCTCAAGCAGCGCGAATATTCCTCATACGAACAATATGTCGCGCATCAGCAATCGAAATTTCAATATCTCGACCTTGCCGAGTACGATGCAAATTATCGGCGCGTGTTGAAGGAGCGGCTGGATGGATTGCCGTTTGTGAGGCGCGGGGCGAACGTGCTTTGCCTCGGCGCGCGGCAAGGAACAGAAGTGAAGGCGTTCCTCGATTTGTGCTGCTTTGCCGTCGGCCTGGACCTGAATCCGGGTGAGAACAATCCATTTGTGTTGCAAGGCGATTTTCATCACACGCCCTTTGCATCGGAATCGGTGGACATCGTTTTCACGAACTCGTTCGACCATGCGTTCGATGCGGAAAAATTGATTGCCGAAATCAAACGTCTTCTGAAACCTGGCGGCGCGCTCATCATCGAGGCCAGCCGCGGCGAAGCGGAATCAAGCGCCCCGGATGCTTACGCGAGTTTTTGGTGGCAGCGCGTGGATGATTTGGTCGCGCTGCTGACTGCGCATGGTTTCAAGCCGGTTCGCCGCAATTCTTTCAACGAGCCGTGGCCAGGGGAGCAGATTTGTTTTGAATTGCAAAATCCGACGTCAAGCCGATAATGCGCGCGGGTGACATCGCAAAAGGAGAAAAAATGAACATTGGCTCAAATCCACGGCGCAAATGCAACGCTTTCACATTGATTGAATTATTGGTGGTCATCGGCATCATCGGGATTTTGGCGGCGCTTTTGTTTCCGGTGCTCGCGCGCGGAAAGAAAGCCGCGACACGAGTGCAATGCGCAAACAATCTCAAGCAGCTCGCGCTGGCCATCAACATGTACGCCGAAGACCACGCCGATCAGCTTCCCGGCCCGGTGTGGCAGGGGCTTTATCCGGTCTATGACAATACGAGCACGCTGTTCATGCCGTATTACATCGCGAAATATCTCAACTTGCCCGCGCCGTCGGGAACGGTCTTGGGCGTGCCGGCGGCGGTTTGTCCCGCGTCGGCCAGGATCACGCATGCGACGCTTGACGGCACGCTGACGACCACGTTGCGCCAGCCGATTTCCTACATTGAAACGATCACGGTGACGAACGTGCAGGATGATGTGGTATCGCGACCATTCGGTTATCCTTACGAGCATTTGCCGAACAGCAACGGTTTCACCAACGAGCCGCCCAAACGGCTCAAGGAAATCCGCGATCCGTCATCATCGTGGGCGTTGGAAGATACTGACCAGCAAAACGCGGTGAGCCTGGCGCAATATTATAATTATATTCCATCAACGCTCGCGCATGACAGCGTGCGCAACGAGCTTTTCTTCGATTGGCACGTGCAAGGCGTGAAGCCGTAGATTGGATTTGAGATCGGAAATTTGAAATCCGAATTTGAGATTTCAAATCTAGGCCGCGCTTTAGAGCGCGTTAAATCAAACTGTAGCCATCAAATGCATCGGAATGCATTTAATTCGGGTGGAACAGGCTACCAGCCGTCCGGCAACTTGCCGGACAGTTCTTCTTTATCTTCTCAAAACCAGAAAAAAAACCGGTCGGCAGGTTGCCGACCGGAACGGGCAAAGTTGCCCGTTCCACCCGGAAATCAAACACCATCCTTCTCAAATAAAACGGCTACGGTATTATTCAATCTGCTCTAATACAGAGGGATCGGGCCTTGCCAGCTGCGGGCAGCGGAGTGCCCGCCCTGCCCCATTATGTAATTATTTCCGGATGCACCCAGGGGTCCCGATAGGGACGGCGCAGCAAATTGTTCGCCTCGTCGTCGCCGATGATGCGGCCGGCTTCCGGGTCCCACGCAAGCGTGCGCCCAACGCGCATCGAAAGGTTCGCAAGGATGCACGATGTGGTGGAAATGTAGCCTTGCTCGATGTCGGAAACCGGACGTCCGCGCGAGGCGATGCAGGAGAGAAAATTTTTCATGTGCGCGCGGACTGCCGGCGCGACATGTTTTTCCAAATCTTTTTCGGTTTTGTCCTCGGGGAATTGTTCGAGTTCCATCGTCACGGGGCGATGAATAGTATCCGTGCCTTCCACAGGAATGAAATCATAACCCCAAACACTTAGCTTGAGCGTGCCTTTGTCGCCGTAAAGGATCGCCGCCCATGGATAATCTTTGTCCGGCCACGTGCCCCAGGTGCGATGCTGCCAGACCATGCGGAGATCGCCGAAATCGAACGTGATGCTTTGCGTGTCGGTGATGTCGGCTTTGCTGCGTTGGCTCATGATGATGCCGCCTTTGGAGCTGACCGTCTTGGGCCAGCCCAAATCGAGCATCCAACGCGCGGCGTCAAGCATGTGGATGCACATGTCGCCGACGGTGCCGTTGCCGAATTCATAAAATTGCCGCCATTTGCGCGGATGGAACATCGGATTGTAAGGGCGCATCGGCGCAGGGCCGACCCACATCTCGTAATCGAGATAAGAAGGCGGCGCGGTGTCCGGCGGATTTTCGTTGGGGTCCTTGTGATAATAACAGCACAACTCGACGTGGCCGACCTTGCCGAGCTTGCCGGCCTTGACGATCTTTTCGCGCGCCTCGATTAAATGTTCGGTGCTGCGGCGCTGCAAGCCGACCTGCACGACACGGTTGTGTTTGCGCGCCGCGGCGAGCATCGCCTGCGCCTCGACCACATCCACGCTGATGGGTTTTTGCACATAGACGTCCGCGCCGGACTCAACCGCGGCAATCATCGCCAGCGCGTGCCAATGGTCGGGCGTGCCGACCAGCACGACATCGAGGTCCTTTTCCTTGAGCATTTCGCGGTAATCGCCGTACATGCGCGGTTTTTTCTTGGAAACCTGGCGCGTCGATACGATGTCCGCCGCGCCTTCGAGCATGTGCTTGTCCACGTCGCAGAGCGAGACGACATCGACAGGCGCGATCTGGATGAGCCGCAGCAAATCGGTCTTGCCATACCAGCCGCAGCCGATGAGGCCGACGCGTTTTTTCTGGTCGGCGAATTCCGCCGCGTAATTGGTGTATTTGCCAATGGTTGAAAGGGCCAAACTGGCCGCGCCAGCCTGAAGAAATTGTCTGCGGTTCATGTTGGCATTGTGAAACGAGGGCCGAAGTTCGTCAAGTTTGCGGATATGTTGTATCGTTCGGCACATCTCGACAGAGGAAATATGAACAGGCGACTAGAAAGTCGCCTGAACCCGCAGGCTGGAAAGCCTGCGTCACGTAGCGCACACTTTCGAGTGTGCGGGTTCTGGGGACTTTCCAGTCCCCAGTTTGAGAACAGCGTCAAGCCTGCGTCTCGTTCGGCTCAAGGCAATTCGCGGTCGGCGAAATCGAGGAATTTTTGCCAGTCAATTTTTAGCATGGAATGTTTGCCGGGACGGATGAAATAACCGAGACGATGGCCGACAAGCTGATTTTCCGGCGGCATTTTCTTTACTTCCAATCCGCGCGCGCCAAGCAGGTGGTAAACGTCATCCGCGTCCTGGAGCATTTCGAACGCGCCGGCCGGATCGGCCCAGGTATCGCCCGTCGCCTGTCCCAGCAGCACCGGACGCGGCGCAACGAGCGCAATCAAACAATTTTGATCGAACGGAAGCCGGTCGGGTTCGTCGTTGAATTTTTTGAACTCGGCATTGAACCAATGTGGAAAACGAGTGTTGATGGCGTTCACTGATTCGCCGATTTTTCCGCGGCTTGGCGCAGTTCCTCCGCAACCGGCCTGCAGCGGAATGGCCATCGCGAAACGTTCATCCATCGCGGCGGCGAGAATCGAGGCCTTTCCCAAACGCGAATGGCCGACCGCGATGATGCGCTTCGGGTCGATGTCCTTGTCCGTGACCAGATAATCCACCGCGCGCGACATGCCCCAAGCCCACGCGGCGATAGTGCCGCAATCGCGATTTGTCCCTGCTTTCCCGGCGAGAAAGGCGCGCAGACCGGTCGTGGCATTGGTCAAGTCAGGCTCGACGTCGCCGCAATAAAAACTCGCAACCGCATAACCGCGGTCAATGGATTGCTCAATGTTCCAGGTGTCGAGTTGCGTGCCGCGGCCGGCGTCGGTCGCGTGATTGTCCACGCAACCCGGACAGCTTTTTTGCACCCAGCCGGCGGGCAGCGCAACATCGAGGTTTGTGACCAGCGCCTGGTTGCCGCAAAAATTCATGCCGATGAAAACCGGGCATCCACGCCGCGCCGGGAAAGCTCCGCGCGAACTTAACACCCGCGCGCCCAGTCCCTGTTGGGGGGTGTGGAGTTGCAAATCAGGTTTGCGCGCGTTGGGCACGACCAGCAGCAATTGGATCACCGGCGCGTTGGTGTCATTGCTGAACCGGATGGTGATTTCTTTTTTGGTCGCTTTTCTGCCGAACATGGCATGGTCCACGCGTTGGACATCGAACCAAACATGCTTGGGCGCGGGCGGCAGCGTTCCATACATATAATGCTGAAACAGCGCCTTGAGTTCGGGCCGGCGCTGGTTGATCCATTGCGATGCGGAGGCGACCTTTTCGCCGTTGAACATCACGAGTGGATCGGGAATTTCGGGATGCGGCGGCAATTGGGAAACATCCGGAAAGGAAGCCGCGTGCGACGTTACGCTGCAGAACACGAGCAACAATGTGAATAAATGAGGCAGAATGCGATGCGGTTTCATTTTGGACAAGGCACGTTAGCGCATGTCGCTAAAGCGGTAAAGCTTTACGCTAATGATTACGCAACCGATCCGAAAGAAGACTTTAATTGACGGGTATAACGCACCCCGTTATATTTGTCAGGAAAATGATACGCAGCTTTGCGTGCAAAGAAACAGAACGGCTTTTCAATGATGAAACATCCCGGCGCATCCCGGTCCAAATACAGCGCGTCGCGCGGCGGAAGCTATTGCTTCTGCATCAGGCCCGCAGCCTCAATGACATGCGTGCACCTTTTGGCAACCACCTGGAAGCGTTGCAGGGAGACCGGCTCGGTCAACACAGCATCAGGATTAATGACCAGTGGCGCGTATGTTTCAGATGGCTAAACGGCGAAGCATGGGACGTTGAAATCGTAGACTATCATTAAACATGAAAAACAAACTTGCACCGATACATCCAGGAGAAATATTGCGCGAGGAGTTCATGGGGCCGCGCGCTCTTTCCCAAAACGCCTTGGCAAAGGCTTTGCACGTCCCTCCACGGCGCATCAATGAGATCGTTCTCGAAAAGCGCGGCATCTCGGCAGATACGGCATTAAGGCTGGCGCGTTACTTTGGCACAAGCGCGGAGATGTGGGCGGGACTTCAGTCTGATTATGATTTGCGGCTCGCCCGTCACGCAAAGGCCAAAACCATCGAACGCGAGATAGTTCCTCTTGCGGCTTGACCCGCACGCATCTTAAAAAGTCGGGTACGAATTCGTGGGGTTCACCCCAAAGTCGGGAGTGACGGCTTGCAAATGGCCATCCGCAAAGACCACGTTTCCCTTGCCGCCGTTGTGCCGGTTGGAGACGAAATTCTGATCGCCATGCGTGCCCACAGGAACCCAGCGCGAGTCGTTGATGGTTTGGCGCGACTCTTCGACCAGCATGATTTTTTCGGAGGCACTTTTGATGTCGGCTGAGCGGAATGGAAACACCTGCCGGTCTCGTGTGATGATCGTGCTCATCCCGGGATTAAACACGTTATTGCTCAAATCATAACTGGTGAGCGAAAAACTGTAGCGGTAAGGGTCGCGTTGAATGAAGCCTTGCGTTTGCAATTGCAACGCGTCGCGGTCGGCTGGACAGGTGAACAAGGTTGAATTGAAATTTCCCACGAACGGCAGGAT
>DASRBR010000786.1:0-4178 GCA_035653495.1 Verrucomicrobiia bacterium | reverse complement strand
TTTGAATACATCCAACTGTTTTACAACCCCAAGCGGCTCCACAGCGCTCTGGGTTACCAATCGCCTGTGGACTATGAAAACCAAATCAACTACAACCAAAACTAGCTTGCTCACTGTCCATTTTTTCATGGGAAGTACATTGTGTTTTTGCTATGCAGCATTGGGCTTCTCATTTTTGCTGCCATCTCTAAAAAAGCTTCCGCCGAGGTGGTGATTGAAGCGGTGGCGCTTGCATTTTCTGCGGCACTGATTGTCGGGGGAATATACGGAATTTTATACCTGTTTCGGCATACGGCATTTCTTAAGAAACTCATTTCCTTCTCCGAAGCTCAAGCTGAAGTGAAGGAAGGGAGGATTTGGCGGATTTCCGGCATTCTTACTGCCCTTGTCGCTTTTGCGACTTTTAAATGGGTGTTCGTGCTTTTCGAATATATTGTGATCTGCCATACATATGGCCACGACGCCTGGGCTCATGGTTTGCGTGTCATATCTCATGGCACCAAAAACGGCATCTTTTCAAATGGGGATAGTTTGGATGGCTGGCCGGAAATCATACTTATTTTTGGAACTTTCGTCGTGACAGCTCTAATTTGTTTCAATTCATTTTTATTGTTTCGGTATGTCGGGTTTAAGCTCGAAGGGCGGAGAACAAATTTACGGAAAGAAGTAGATGGATGATTTTGTCGCATTCGGCAGCGGGTTTTATTGCGCGGTGTTGGCACTACTGGCGTTTGCGCGCGGGATGGATTTTCTCAGCACCTGGGTTGCCACGCCCAATTTGGTGCTCGAAGGCAATCCGCTTGCAAAAAAGCTTGGCTGGCGTTGGGGCATCCCGGTGAATGTCCTTTTGTGCGTCGCTTTCGCTTTCTGGCCGCTGGCGGCGATCATGATCAGCACCACCAGCGTGCTGGTCGCCGCGCGAAATTTTCAGCAGGCGTGGCTGATGCGGTCCTTGGGCGAGGAAACGTATCGCTCGTGGCACATCGCGCGCATCCAGGAGACGCGCGTGTCGCTTTATCTCAGTTGCCTGCTGGGGCAAACGGCATTGACGGCTGGCGTGGGCGCGGCGTTGATCTGGTTCAGCCTGCCGCCGCAATTGGTGCCGATGGCCATCGGGTTGGGCATCGTTTCCTATGCCATCGCGGTGGCGTTTTACACTTTGCTTTCTGTCTGGCGGATGCGGCGCGCCTTGGGTTAATCTCTCGCCGCCTATTGTCATGTATTCACCAACATTAGAAGAATTTTTAGCGCTCGCGAAGCAAGGCAATGTCATCCCGGTGACGCGCCGGTTCCTTGCCGATTTTGAGACGCCGCTGTCGGCCTATCACAAGATACGCGGGCAGGGCGAATCGTTTTTGTTCGAGTCGGTTGAAGGCGGCGAGCATCTGGGCCGCTATTCGTTCGTCGGATGCAACCCGCGCGCAACCATTCGCCAAATCGGCGGGCGCATCGAGCGCATCGAAAACGGCAAGGTCGTCGAGGAATTCGTTGTCACTCACGCGGCGCAAGCTCACGCCCCGCTCCCGCAACCTGAGCTTGCCGAACTGACCCTCAAAAAATTTGGCAACATCGAGGAAGTCACGATGTCCTACCTGGCGGCTGGCCAGCCGGTCGAAGTGCGGCCGGTGCAAGTCGTGCGTGACGGGCTAGAAGTGGTCGAACGCGTGATGAAACAATATCGCCCGGTGTCGTTGCCCTCTCTCCCGCGTTTCACCGGCGGCGCGGTCGGTTTCATCGGTTACGAATTTATCCACGATGTTGAGCCGGTTGTGCCGCGGCCTTCGCGCGATGATTTGCAAACGCCCGTGATGTATTTTTTGATCGCCGATGAACTGCTCATCTTCGACCGCGTCGCGCAAACCATCACCGTGCTGGTCAACGCCGTTTTGGACGATGGCGTGAACCCGACCGATGCCTACGACAATGCCATCGCCGAAATCGAGCGGTTGATGTCATTGCTGGAACAACCCTCGCAACACGCGCCGGTCGCCGTGCCAGCGGATGTGCCGCCGGTGCCGTTTGAATCGAATGTGCCGCGCGACAAATTTTTGGCGAATGTCCTCAAGGCCAAGGAATACATCACCTCGGGCGACATCATCCAGGTGGTCGGTTCGCAGCGTTTTTCCACGCCGGTGAAGGCCTCGCCGCTGGAGATTTATCGCGCGGCGCGTTCCATCAATCCTTCACCGTACATGTTTTTGCTTGAACTGGAAGGAATGGCGCTGGTGGGCGCCTCGCCGGAATTGCACGTCCGTTGCGAAGACCGCAAAGTTGAAATCCGGCCCATCGCGGGCACGCGTCCGCGGGGAAAAACAGACGAACAGGATTTGAAGAACGAACAGGATTTGCTGGCGGACCCCAAGGAACGCGCCGAACACGTGATGCTCGTGGACCTTGCCCGCAACGACCTTGGCCGCGTCTGCGAATACGGCAGCGTGCAGGTGAAAGACTTGATGATCATCGAGCGTTACAGCCACGTGATGCACATCGTTTCGCAGGTCGAAGGCAGATTGTCGGAAGACAGGACGCCGTATGATTTGATGCGCGCGACTTTTCCGGCGGGAACGTTGAGCGGCGCGCCCAAAGTGCGGGCGATGCAGATCATTGCCGAACTGGAAAAAACCCAGCGCGGGCCTTACGGCGGATGCGTCGGTTATTTTTCATTCAACGGCAATCTCGATTGCTGCATCACCATCCGCACCGCGCTGATCAAGGACGGCAAGGCCTACGTGCAGACCGGCGGC
This sequence comes from Verrucomicrobiia bacterium, assembly GCA_035653495.1. GTDB lineage: Bacteria > Verrucomicrobiota > Verrucomicrobiia > Limisphaerales > Pedosphaeraceae > DATAUW01. The sequence continues at coordinate 1,434 of DASRBR010000786.1, read as the reverse complement.
GGCTGGGTGAACGATTCCACGCCCGAGGCTGAATTCGACGAAACCGTGAACAAGGCCAAGGCGATGCTCAAAGCCGTTGCCCTCGCGGAAAGTTTCGCGGGAAAATAAGGAGAACGGTAAAAAACGTAGCGTAGGCATTCTTCTGTAACGCAGGCTTTCCAGCCGCTCTGTTGAAACCCTCTCATTAACACCGCGTTTTTAACGCGGTGATTGGAAATGCGAGGAAGAAAAACTGTTTAAACAGTTTTTTCTCGTTCTTAACACCCAGCTAAAGCAGGGTGTTAATGAGAATCTTTTCTACAGACCAACACGAATGTCTGCGCTACTTCCTCCCGGGTTTCTGCCGCAGTTTGACCTTGGGATAGCGCGATTTGGAAAGATCGCCGTTGGTTGCGGCGCTGGTCCGCGTGGCTGCGGCGATAAATTCCATCTGGCTGCGCTGCGCGGTTTCGCCATCCGCCGGTTTGGCGCGCTCGTAAGTTCCATCCGCATTCATGAGCCGCGCCTTCGCGTTGTCACGCAGCGGAATGGCCAGCAATTCGCTGATGATGCGCTCGCGCAGGTTGCCGTCTTCAACGGGAAAGATTGCCTCGATGCGCCGGTAAAAGTTGCGCGGCATCCAATCGGCGCTGCCGACAAAAATTTCCGGCTGGCACGCGTTCTCAAAATAAAAAATCCGGCTGTGTTCCAAAAACCGGTCGAGAATGCTGCGCACGTGGATGTTCTCACTCACGCCTTTCATTTGCGGACGCAAACAGCAGATGCCGCGCACGATCAACTCAACCTGCACGCCGGCCTGCGAAGCGTCGTAGAGCGCCTCGATGATTTCGCGGTCCACGAGCGCGTTCATCTTGGCGATGATGCGCGCAGGCAAACCTTTGCGGGCATTGGCGGCTTCACGCTGGATGAGCGCCATCATCCGGTCATGCAGCTCGAATGGCGCGACCAGCAACTTGCGCATGCCTTGAAATTGCGAGATGCCGGTGAGCAGATTGAACAGATTGGTCGCGTCCTCGCCCAAATCGTTCCGGCAACTCAACATGCCCAGATCGGTGTAGAGCCGCGCAGTGGTGGGATTGTAATTCCCCGTGCCCAAATGCACATAACGGCGGATGCGGTCTTCATCGCGCCGGACGACGAGACAAATCTTCGCGTGGATTTTGTAGCCGACCAAACCATAAACCACGTGCACGCCCGCCTCCTCCAATTGCCGCGCCCACTGGATGTTGTTGGCCTCATCAAAACGCGCGCGCAATTCCACCACGGCGGTGACCTGCTTTCCGTTTTGCACCGCCTTCATGAGCGCGCCGATGATGCGCAAATCGCCGCCGGTGCGATAAAGCGTCTGTTTGATGGCCAGCACGCGCGGGTCTTCGGCGGCCTGTTCCAAAAATTTCACCACGCTATCGAACGTCTCGTAAGGATGATGCAGCA
>DASRBR010000785.1:0-4376 GCA_035653495.1 Verrucomicrobiia bacterium | reverse complement strand
GGTCGCCTTAAAAATTCTTCCCGCTCAACCCGACGCGGGACCGGACTTTGCTGAGCGTTTCACCCGCGAAGCGCGCGCGTTGGGACGGCTCAGTCATCCCAATATCGTGGCCGTGCATGAATTCGGCGAAAAGGGCAATTTGCATTACTTCATCATGGAATATGTGGACGGCGTGAACCTGCGCCAGCTCCAGCAAGCCGGACAACTCTCAACGCGCGAAGCCCTGCAAATTGTTCCGCAACTTTGCGACGCCCTCCAATACGCACACGACCAGGGCATCGTCCATCGTGATATCAAACCCGAAAACGTGCTCGTGGACCGCAAAGGCCGAGTGAAGATTGCCGACTTCGGCCTCGCGAAAATCCTCGGCGCCGACCCCGCCGGATTGCGTCTCACTGGCGCGGGCCATTTCATGGGCACGCCGCATTACATGTCGCCGGAGCAGGTCGAGCGTCCGCTCGAAGTGGACCATCGCGCGGATATCTATTCGCTCGGAGTTGTTTTCTATGAAATGCTCACAGGCGAATTGCCGCTGGGCCGTTTCGCGCCGCCATCGCGCAAAGTCCAGATCGACGTGCGGCTCGATGATGTCGTCCTTCGCGCCTTGGAAAAGGAACCCGAACGTCGTTATCAGCAAGCCGGCGAAGTGAAAACCCGCGTCGAATCCATCACCCAAACGCCTGGTGAAAAGTCGTCACCGCCGCCACCGTCACAACTCTCAGAATCAGAGATGAGAGACGCCGACGCGCTGCGCCAGGTGCGCGGGCCATCCACCGCACTGACCATCCTCGGCGTGCTTAACTTTGTGGCGCTGCCTTTCGTGCTTCCCTTCGCTGTTTATGTCATGGCCCGAAGTCGCGGACACCCTTCAGCTTTTTTCGGCATGGTGCTCCTCGTGCTTATTGTGCTAGGGGGCGTCCTCATTTTTGCGGCGGGATTAAAGATGAGACGGCTGGAGAATCACCGGCTTGCCGTGCTGGGCAGCATCTGCGCGATGTGTTACTTGCCCTTGCTTCCTATCGGAATTCTCATCGGGATTTGGTCCATGATGGTTCTGTCGCGTCGGGAAGTGCGCGAGCAATTCGGAAAACCTCATGCTCCGCAGTTGGTGACATCGCCGCCAGCCAGAGGCGGCATTCTCGGGAAAGCCGTCGCGGCGCTCGTCGGAGTTTTGTTGCTGCTCATAGTGCTTGGAGTCGGTGCGGTGTTCGTTGGGCTTTTGATCCCCGCCATTCAGAAGCACCATGAGCAAATTCAACCGCCTCCTGCCGAAGTCCAAACATGGGAGCCCACGGTTGCGCCGGGCCAAAAGCCGGACCCGCAAAAAATCTACGACGAAGCCAAAAAATTGACCGATGAAGGCAACTACGAAGAAGCGCTCCAGCGTTATATCTGGTATTGGAACAATGCCACCAAATACGACCCCGGCCAGTTGGGCGTCCGGCTTTCCTTTGTGCTTTCCGACTGGATGGAGCTTGGCCGCCGTTATCCCAAGGCCAGGGAAGCCCTGCAAGAAATCCGCGACAAGGAGACGCAGGAATTCAACGACGGCAAAGCCTATTTCGCCCGCTTTCAGGAAATCGCCGCGCTCAACGAGCAGCTCAACAACGAAGACTTCACGGAGAATACGTTCAAGAAGCTCACCAGCAATGATCCAGCGCTTGCGAAGCAATGCTTCCCGCTCGTGGAGGGGTTGCTCGTCAAGAACGGTGAATACAAACTTTGCATGGATTATATTCCCGATCCGCAGGCGGCGTTCGACCAGATCCGCACCTCATGGGAACGCGCGAAACAAATGGAAACGAACATGGAAGAAAACCAGCGCGCCAGGCAACAACGGTGGGATGAACTCAACGAAAAGATGAAAAAAGACCATCCTGAAATGCATTTGCCGACGCAAGTCAATCTGCCTCATCCAAGAACAGCAGACAACAATTTCATCAGCCAAACCCGGCAATTGATTGAAATCCTCGTCGCCACAGGCCATCAAAACGAAGCTTACGAAATCCGCAATCAAGCCTACTCGCTTTTGAGCGACCCGCGCTTGATGGACCCGGTTGGCGACGCGCAAAAAGCCATCAAATCGCATGCAACCCAGCCGTGAAGATAGGGTAGGGACGGCGCATTGCCCGTGTGGAAACACCGCCGTCCGTGGACGTCTATGTTACTCGGGATTTTACGTTTTAATTTTTTCTTTTAAATTTTGCCTTGATTGAACGACACGTTCGCAACAACGCATTGGACGGTAGTGCTCGCCGCCGGACGCCAGCACACGCCATCAGCTGATCGCGCTCTGGAGGAACTCTGTCGCACCTATTGGTATCCCCTTTACGCGTATGTTCGCCGTCATGGCCGTTCCCATGAAGAAGCTGAGGACCTCACGCAGGCGTTTTTCGCCAGATTTTTGGAGCGTAATTTTCTCGAAAATGTCAGCAGCGAAAAAGGCCGCTTTCGCGCTTTCATGCTTGCCGCCTTCAAACATTTTCTCGCCAACGAATGGGACCGCGCTACTCGCCAGAAACGCGGCGGCGCGCTTGCTCCTCTTTCGCTCGACTGGCAAAGCGCCGATACCCGCTACAAAATCGAGCCCCCCGACACCCTTTCACCTGACAAAATCTACGACCGCGAATGGGCGCTTGCCTTGCTCGAACGCGTCATCGTGCGTCTTCGCGATGAATGCGCCGCGGCCGACCAGTCGCAGCTTTTCGAAAAACTCAAGCCGTTCCTCACGTTGGACAAGGCCGCTGCGCCTTATTCCCAAACCGCCGCTGAACTTGGCATGAGCGGAGGCGCCTTGCGCGTGGCGACCCATCGCCTGCGGCGACGTTACCGCGAATTGCTGCGCGCCGAAGTTTCCCAGACATTGTCCGATCCCGCCCAAACCGAGGAAGAAATGCGCTCCCTCCTCGCCGCCTTTGATTCCTAAGCAGTTGCAAGCTGCTGCATTCGTGGCTCTTGCGTTGAGCGTAATCTGCGGCACCTGAAAAAAGCCTATTTTTTACCCCCTTTTGGCAGGAAAAAGGCCTTTTCGTTTGTAGGAAAAAAAGCTTTTTGTCCGACACGTCGACTACGTAAGTAGTTTGAAAAGCATCAAACCCGCATAAACATTGATTAAAACCTGCTTTTTTTCACAAAGATTCACAATTCAAAAAAATGCTGTCAAACCTACGGTACGTTTCATTTTTCACCACTCCCTCTGCTGTAATGGTGTTTATGAATGATAAAAAACTAAACTACAGTCGAAATAATCAAACCCCCATCCTCAATCCTTCGCGCGCTGCGCTGTGCGCCTCGCTGGTTCTACTCGCCGGCGGATGCACCTTGCGCCAGGCTTATCCCGAAACGCAGATCCGCGGCTACATCAATGGCCAGCCGTTCTCGGTCAACGCACCCAAGGATTCCAATCTCGCTGGCTTCGACGCCATCGCGGAGACCAACGGGACCATTCACGTCCACATTGATAGCCTGCAATGCTCGCTCAACGCGACCAATCTTGCCAATGCGGCGAGCGGCCAGGCCGCTATCGTGACCGCGACCGGACAGGTGATCAACCAGGCCATTTCAACCGCCGCTGCGACCGCCTTGAAAGCCGCGGGAGCGCCCTGATTGGCTAAACAGTTAAATAGTTAAAATGGTTAAATCGTTAAAGGGTTGGAGCGCGCAGACTGTAAACGCCAGCGCCCTTTCATTTAACTTTTTAACCGTTTAACCATTTAACCTTCCACTATGAGCACTGCCTCTCATCGGGCCATTCAATCCGCAACCGGAAATCCGCAATCGGAAATTCACCCGGGCTTCATCGGGTTCACTTTTGAGCCGGGCATCGTCAGCGCGGGCGTCGCGTTTGCCGAGCGTTGGAACCGGCGCGGCGACATCAAAGTCAGCCACACGCTCGTCGTCAGCGCGCCCGGCGAATGCATCGAGGCGCATCTGGATGAGGGCGTCGCGCGCGTTTCCCTGGAGAAATATCTCGGCGACCAAAACTGCCGGATTTTTTTCCGCCAGCCGCGCGGTTGGAATCCCGAACTTGGCGAACGCATCGCTGCCGCGGCCGCAACACAAATCGGCTGCCGCTACAACACCAGTCTCATCCTGGCGCAGGCGGCAGCCGATACCTGGCTTGGGCAATGTTGCAACCGCCTGCTGCGCCGCTGGCCCGACCGCATCGTCAGCAAATTGCTCGACCGGCGCGGCCATTGGATTTGCAGCCAACTCGTCGCCTATGCGCTGGCCCAACAACCGGAGTTGCGCGGACGCGGCGTCCTGCGCCAGCCGCTCGACACCATTGATCCCCAACAACTGTTCGAGGACCAGGAACTCTTTGAATAACTTTTGATGGTTGATGGCTGAGAGTTGAGGGAAAAGTCCTCGCCTCG
>DASRBR010000784.1:0-3313 GCA_035653495.1 Verrucomicrobiia bacterium | reverse complement strand
GGTGCTGACACTGAATCCCATCGCTGATCCCGGTCGCCGTCTGACGATGTACAGCGCAAACTCCGAGAAATCCGCCAAATGGAGCATGGTGTTTTCGGGAATCGTGGTTATGATTTTTTCCGTCGTGATCGGCATCACTGGTATGTACACCTTTCATCTCAACCCACATCTGCGAGTCGCAGACGAAGCGTTGCCGTGGTTGGTGATGAACCAATTGCCAGTGTGGCTGGCGGCGTTTGTGGTCGTTGCTGTCGTCGCAGGAATGTCCTCGGCTGCAAATGGCAACGCCGCGGCAGCAGGAACATTCTGGGTGCGTCATATTTTTCCGTTGTTGACCGGACGTTTTCCAAAACATCCGGTCGTCACGGTCCGATGGGCATTGGCATTCGCGTTTTTTGCTTCCACCGCGCTCGCGATTTACACTGGCAACATCGTCCAGTTCGTCAAAACTTTTTTGCCACTCACGATGAGCGGGTTGGGCGTCGTGGTTTTGCTGGGACGCTTTTGGAAGCGCGCGAACTGGCAGGGCGCCATCGCCGCGCTGCTGGCCACGCCTGTGGTGGCGTTGTTCGTGAAACTCACGCCCTCGCAAATGAATTTTTGGCGCGACCCAACCATTCCCGCGACATTGGTCGGTTTTCTCGCGCAGATTGTCGTCAGTTTGCTCACCGCGCCGCAAAAACGCACCTTCGACGAAGTCGCCCAGTCAATGAAACAGGAACGACAGGCCATCGAAGGCGATTTGTCCGACGCTTTGCACGATCCGCATTTCAGTCAACATACAAAACCTGCAACCTTGAATTAATTGAAAGATGAAACTCCTTAACGCAAAACAAATCTGCGACCAGGCCGCCGACCAGGGCTTCGGCGTCCCAGCGCTCAACAACAACGGCGGCAGCTACGATATCGGTCGGGCCATCATCGAAGCCTCCCAGGAACTGAACTCACCGCTCATCATCCAATGCTACGAGCCGAACCTGGAATATTGCGGCTACGATTTCGCCGGAACGCTTATTAAATTTCTCGGGCGCGAAACGACCATCCCCATGGCCATCGCGCTCGACCATGGCAAGACGCCCGAATCCGTTTTCCGCGCCGTAAAGGCCGGCTTCACGCACGTGATGATTGATTACGCGCACGAACCGATTGCGCAGAACGTAAAAGGCACGCAGCAGATCATTGACCTTGTGCGGCCGCTCGGCATCAGCGTCGAGGCGGAAATCGGCAACATCATCAAAAGCTCCGATTCATCGAAGCAACGCGCCGCGACCGTGAGCCTGCCCGAAGTGAAGGAATTCACGTCCAAGGTAGACGTCGATTTGCTCGCCGTCGCGGTCGGCACGACGCACGGGATTTTCAAGGAGCAGCACGGGATTGATTTCCGGTTGATCTCGAAGATTGCCGCAATCAGCCCCGCGCCGCTCGTGTTGCACGGCACTTGCGGCGTTTCCATGGCCGACATTTCCAAGAGCGTCAAGGCGGGCATGACAAAAATCAATTTCGGCGAGGGCCTGCGCATGAATTTCATCCGCTATTACAACGAGTTCAGCCAGACGCTCAACCACGAGCACCACAACTGGCGCATCGCCCGCGCCGCGATGCAACGGCTCAAGGAAGACATCAAGGAAATCATCCGCGCCGTCGGTTCGGAAGGAAAAGCGGACAAGATCAAGATCAAAAAAACTTTTGCTGTTTAATTTAAACTGAAAGGCAAATCACCATGACCAACTTTGTAACTCATCTGGAATGTGCCAATTGCGGGACGAAATACGACGCCTCGCTGGTGCACAATCTTTGCACCTCCTGCAATCGCCCGCTCTGGGTCAAATATGATCTCGAAGCGTTGAAGAACGCGTTTCCCAAATCGAAGCTCGCCGGGCGCCCATCGAGCCTGTGGCGTTATCTCGAAATGCTGCCGATCAAGGACCCGTCCAAAATCGTTTCGCTCAACGAAACTGTTTCGCCGATTTTGGAAACCAAACGTCTCGCGGCGGAATTCGGAATGCCCAATTTGTATGTGAAGGACGAAAGCCGTCTTCCGACCGGCAGCTTTAAATCGCGCGGCATGACCATGGCGATTTCCAAGGCGAATGAGTTCGGGATCAAAACTGTCGCCGTTCCCACAGCTGGCAACGCTGGCGGCGCGATGGCCGCCTACGCCGCGCGCGCGGGAATGGAAGCGTACGTTTTCATGCCCGAAGACACGCCGGCCATCAATAAAAAGGAATGCTACCTCGCGGGCGCAAAGACTTTTCTCGTCAACGGCCTCATCACCGATTGCGGGCGCATTGTGGGCGAAGGAAAAAAGATCAAGAACTGGTTCGATGTTTCCACGTTGAAGGAGCCGTATCGCATCGAAGGCAAAAAAACGATGGGCCTCGAAGTCGCGGAACAATTTGATTGGGAATTGCCGGACGCAATTCTTTATCCAACCGGCGGCGGCACCGGCTTGATCGGCATGTGGAAAGCGTTCAACGAACTCGAAGCGCTCGGCTGGCTCAAATCCTCGAAGAAGCCGAAAATGTTTTCATGCCAGAGCGAAGGTTGCGCGCCGATTGCCGTCGCGTATGCGAAGGGCGAACGGTTCGCGCCGAAGTTCGAAAATGCGGCAACGATTGCCAGCGGCATCCGCGTGCCAGCGGCCGTCGGCGATTTCATGATCATTGACGCCGTGCGACAAAGCGGCGGTGTCGCTCTGGCCACGCCCGAGGCGGACATCCCAAAATGGATGAAGCTCGCCGCGTCGAAGGAAGGCATCGCACTTTGCCCGGAGACTGCAGTTTGCCTCGGCGCGCTCGAAGTGTTGCTGAAAAAAGGCACGATCAAAACCACCGATCGCGTCCTCATCTTCAACACCGGCGCTTCGCAAAAATATCCGGAAGCGGTCAATGAACAATTGCAGAGCATTGATATCACCAAACCGCTCGATTGGTCCCGCATTTAAAGGCGCGCATGGACATCCTGATTTCGGAAGATTTGCAAAGCCCCGCCTTCGACCGGCTGGCAAAAAAGTTTTCAGTCCAACGCGACGGAACTCTCTGGAAAGATTCCGCGCGACTCCAAACTGAAATCGAAAACGCGCGCGTGCTCATCGTGCGCAACCAAACGCCGGTGACCGCAAAAATTCTCGAGGTCGCGCGGAAGTTGATTGGCATTGGTCGCGTGGGTGTTGGATTGGACAATATAGACGTGCCCACGGCCACGAAACTGGGCATCGTTGTCGTCGCGCCGCTGAATGCCAACGCAACGAGCGTTGCCGAATTGACGCTCGGATTGATTTTGGCGCTTGCCCGCAAAATTCCCGAAGGCGACC
>DASRBR010000783.1:0-14664 GCA_035653495.1 Verrucomicrobiia bacterium | reverse complement strand
AATTCTCCAAATCTTGAGCGTGAGCGTGTTCGAGAAAACGCCCCTCCAGCAACTGTTTCAACCATTTCATTCCCAAAATGAAAACCCCCTCCTTTCTAAACAGTTGCGCCTCTTCGAGTAATAACCGGACACTCGTGGCGATACAGCAGATTGAAAATCTGCGCTACGCCTGTGACACGCCCGTCATTGGTTCAAGGGAAAGTGCAACAAGATGCGCCCGTCGCAGGTCTAACTATTTCGGCAGCCACTTGTCCCAATTCTTCGCGAAGGCATCCACGTTCTCCTTGGTCACCGGCATGAGCGGGCTGATTTCCTTCACCTGCGCGGGATTCTTTTTGAGATAAATTTTATCGATCAAAAGTTCGGTCGAGCGGTAGCCCCATTGATAGACCTGTTGCGCCAGCAAAAGCTGCACATGACCGCTCCGCAAATACTGTAGTTCAGCGGGCAACGCGTCCGCGGCCACGCATTTGACCGTGCCGGGCGCCCATTTGAGCGCGTCATCGGTGAAGAGCGGCCAGCCGCCAATCATCGCCCAGCCGGTGATGTCCGGATTGGCTTGCATCACTTGCTCGACTTTTGCCGCGGCGTCCTGTGGCGTTTCCTTGTGATAATAAGTGTCGCGGATGGTGATCCCCGGATATTTTTTGGCGGCAATCTTTACGCCTTGAACGCGCTTTTGCAGATTGGGCGCGTTTTGATTTCCGGCAAGAATCGCGACAACGCCTTTGCCATCCATCACCTTGGCAAGCTCGTCCATCACCTGCTCGCCGCATTGGATGTCATCAACGCCGTAGGTGACGAAACGTTTGCTGGCGGGCGCGTCCGAATCGAACGTGGCGACGGGCACGCCGTTGTCCACGGCGGAATTGATGGCGTCGGTGAGCTTGTTGGCATCGGAACAACTCACGGCGATTCCATCCGCGCCGGCGAGGACAAGCTGCTCAATGGCTTCGGCCTGTTTCTGTGCGTCTTCCTCGTTGGGCGTGCGCCAGTCAACCTTGATGTTGATGCCGTATTTCTGGCCGAGATCGTGCGCGGCATCCGTGGCGCCCACGCGCGCGGCTTGGAAAACGGGATTGCCCTGCGATTTTGCGACCAGGCCGATGGTGTAATTCTTCTTTTGCGCCTGGACGGAAACGGCAAGGCCGAGCGAGAGAACGAGAGCGAGAAAGATTTTCATAATATTCTGCCAACAAAAAACGCGCTGAGTTGCAGGATAAATAACGCGGGCAGCCGGAGGGTTCAATGCAAAAGCATTGCAACCTTTGACGATGGGGCCGATAGGAAAAATGGGACCGATGAGGGCCGTTTAACGATCAAACAACATAGCTGGTATCCAGGAAAAAAACGCGTCCTACGTTTTTTAAAAAAAAATGAATTGACGGCTTGCGCAATTTAAACTACATATGTAGTCAGTATGAGCCGTTTGCTTTGGGTTGTTTTTGTGGCGTTCGCGTTGGTCCTCGGGATTTCAATCTTTCGACATTCCAAACGAGAGGCGGCGGCACGGGCTGCGGCAACTTTGCCCTCCACCAATCATCACTCCACAAACACGCCGCGATTCGCCTCGGCTGCGCGGTCGGCATCAGCGCCGACGCCAGCCGCGTCCACCAATCGCAATTCCATCATGCGCTATATGGGCGACTTGGAGCATTTGCCCAAGCTCACCGTTGCGCAGGTCGAGCCCTTTCTCGATGCCAATCACCGCAGCGCCGGGAGTTTACTGGCCGCGTTTCGGACGACAGAAGACCCGCGATATCTGCGCGAGGCAATGCAAAAATTTCCCAATGACCCGCGCGTCAATTACGCAGCGGCCTTCAGTTCTGACCTGACGCCCGAGGAGCAACTGCAGGCGCTGGTGAATTTCAAGCAATCGGCCCCGAACAACGCGCTCGCCAATTATCTTCTCGCCGCCAATGATTTCAAATCCGGCCAGCAGGCGCAGGCCTTGCAGGAAATGGCCGATGCCGCGAAAAAACCGGGCTGGCAGGATTACACGGCTGATTTTATCCAAAACGCCCAAGAGGCCTATCTCGCCGCGGGATATTCCGAGGTTGAGTCGAAAATGATCGCGGGAGCAAGCGCGTTGCTGCCGGATTTATCGCAGGTCAAAAGCGTGGGGGTGAACCTGACCGACCTTGCCAAATCCTATGAACAATCGGGTGATATGGCGTCCGCGCAAACGGCCTTGCAAAGCGCGCTCAGTCTTGGCCAGCAATTCAACGGCGCGACGGACCAACCGCTCATCACCACGCTTGTCGGCATCGCCATCGAGAGGATGGCGTTGGCCGCGATGGATCCGTCCGCCCCTTACGGCAATTCCACGGTGCAGGAGCAATTGAACGCGTTGACGCAGCAACGAGATAATCTCCGCCAGCTTGCCAGCCAGGAACAAGGATTGATCAGCCAGATGAACGACCAGGACCTTTCAAATTATTACGACCGCCGAAGAACGTTTGGTTTCGCGTCCGCGATCCAATGGGCGCAAAACAGGTTTGGGCAGCAATAACCGTTTTTTTGATTCCCCGAGCGATAGGCGGCCTTTTTACAACATCAAAGATGTTGTGTCGCAAAGCCCAAGCTTGCGGCTTCGGGCAACATTGGGTGCGCGATGGAAATGGAGTCAACCTCAGCGAGGTTGCGGCCTTTAGGGTCCTTTTGCCACAGGCACCTCTCGGTTGACGGCCACAATTAGAAAGATTGCCGCCGCCACCAAATAAATCATCCCACCAACGGATAGAGCAGCAGCCGGACCATATGAAGAAGTATCCTCAGGCCAAACTCCTACCACGGCAAATGGCAATACAAAAACAAGGGAATTCCAAACCACCCGAATTCGGGACCATGACCCGAATTCAGACACCAACCGGGCAAATAAGAGCCTTACATAGCCATAAATAGAAAATACAATCCCAATCACTCCAGCAAATCGGAGATGAACTGGCTTAAAGCCCTCCGCTTCCCCTACCAGCATCACCGTAAGCCAGGCAACTGTAGTGGCCAGAACGAAAATCACGGTTAGGGCAGCTAAGAACAATTTCAATAATTTTTCGCGAGCTTGGAGAAAGGCTACTGCGGCAAGTGTGATTCCAGCCAGAGCGGACGTGGTTTGCGCCAATTCAACAATATCTTCACGTTTCAATAAAATATTTTGCTTTCGTGAAAAGTAAATAAAAAGTCCCCAGGTCACAAAGGCCCCTCCGGCCAAAAGCTCAAAAAGAAACCCATGAAATCCATCGGGGCGCAGTTCACTGGCTACCTCAGTCTCGCGAGGGGGTGCCGGCGGAGTGGCTACACCATAGGCCATAGATCATTATTGGTTTAGAAACAAGTTGACTGCTTAGACTATAAACGTCCTCTAGGCGCGATACTGCGTAATTTTCAACACAGGCTCAAGCGGTTTTTTAGTGCCTACAATCTGGGCGTCGGAGGAAGTACGCGACCGCCGGCGTCCGCACGCAGCGCTTTGATCACCTTCTCCAATTCACGCTCGAATTTGGCATTGTCCTTGTCCCAGCCAGAAAAATCGGGTGCGTGGCGTGAAATCAGGTGCTGCTGTTTCCAATCCGTCCAATCCTTGTTGAACATGAAGCCATCCAAATTCAGCGGAATGATGGAAAGCACTTCTTTGCCCCGCTCGTTCGACAGCTTTTCTTCCTTCATCAGGGCCTTTTCGACTTCCTTATCCACCCACCAACTTTTCAAGGAATGTTCCGAACAGCACAAAAGCACCTTGTCCCACTGCCGAATACCTTCATCGACAAGATGGTGAATCTTATCGCCGGGTAAAATCTGATGTTCATCCAGCCAGCAGCGAATCCCACGCCCTTGTAAAGCGTCGTGCAATCGCCGAGCAAATGATTTATCGGCATGGCTGTAGCTGATGAAACAAGAAAAAAATTGGATGGGATCGTTTCGGAACGAAGGAAGAAAATTTATGAATTCATCTGGAAGCCCACAGCCTCGTAAGAAAACTTCTGGAAGTGTTCCAGAAGCCATCAAAGTTGCGAAATCGAGTGAACTAGGACCGTAATGATCACAACCGTCAAGTCCTTCTGCAGTTTTCAATGACGTCAGCGCAAAAATCGTGTGTCCAAGGTTAGCCCATTTAAAAGAAGTACCTTCCAAAACGGCCCTAGAAAAATTACTGCCAAGGAGCCAGGAATGTCCCAGGTCAGCCTTCGTTAAATCAGCGCTATATAAATTGGATCCAGCTAAATCAGCGAAATCAAATCTGGCTCGAATTAGGTTCGTTTGCTCAAGGTTTGCATATCGCAACGAGGCATTTGAGAAGTCTGCCCCGCACAGATTTGTTGGCATCTTGGCTTCCGGTACATTCTTGAATATGCCTGGTTGTGGCGAAAAATCGGCGTTGTCGAGAACCACTCCTGTAAAATCGATACCCTGAAGATTTAAACCACGAAGGTCTGCATCAGTTAAGTCGACGGGAGCGCCCTTCATTTCTATTCTCCAGTCGTTCCATGCAGGTACGCCTTTCCGCAACATTTCCAGATGTACACGGTTTGCCACGTATTCCTTCCTTTCTAAATCCCCAAATCCTTCTGTTCAGCGTCTTTCTTTTTTGACTCAGGAGCTTTTTTGAAGGTGTCATCCACGCTGGCGGCGCTGGTGGGACGTTCAATGCCTTTGCCTTCCATCAGTTCTTTCACTGTGCGAAGTTGCAGGCGCGGATATTTCTGTTTGTTGGTTTTGTGCTCGTAAAAACCGCAATCGGCAGCTTCCGTTTCCATTGGGCCGGTGGGCGGTTGAAGTGAAATCAAAACGCCGATGGCCGCTTTCTCGCGGTCGAGCACGCCGCGCAAATCGCGGACATCTTTCACGCCCGTCTTGCCGCCTTTGACCTGGAAAATGATCTGTTCCGGCTTGGCTGCTTTCGGGTCGTCGCGGAAAAGAATTTTCCCGTCAACGCCATGGTCAGCGCCTTTCTTCTGCTCGACCGGCCGCGCCCCAACAAGCCCGAGTGCCCACCATTGAAACTGATATTTGTCCTGTTCGGCAAGAATGGCAGCTTCATTGGGCGTGGTTGGCTCGCCGATGGTGATGATTTCAATTTTCTCGCCGTAAGTGTCCCGCAAACGATTTTTGATGAGCGATGCAGCCAGTTGCGTGATGTCTATTCCAATCCATTTGCGGCCAAGCTTCTCCGCTGCGTCAATCGTCGTTCCGCAACCGCAGAAAGGGTCTAAAACCAAATCGCCGTGATTCGAACTGGCTCGGATCAACCGCTCCAGCAAGGCGACGGGTTTTTGGGTAGGGTAACCAAGGCGTTCGGCCGATTGCGCCGCTATTGGATCTATATCAATGATTACGTCTGCGGCAGGAACTCCAGCATCTGGATTATAATATCGCTTGAAACCCGGTACCCTTCCTTTGGGTGGCCAATAAATTAGCCCTGCTTTATCAAGGGCGTCCAATTTATCTTGAACAGACCAATTCTCGCTCTTTTCACCAAACAATTCGACAAGTACTTTTGTCGGAACGGCCCAATGACGCCCAACCTCGGTTGGATTAACTCTTCGCCACTCTTTCCCTGATTCACCTGTCCTCCTTCCAGCGCCTGTCAAATCACCAATCCGAAATCGCCCCTTTTCGTCTGTGAAACGATAAAAGCTTTCGAGATATTCTTCTGAATACTGCTGAAAAACCTGGTTCCAAATATAATCGCCAGTTTTTGAATAGAGCAAAATCACATCGTGAACCGGAGCGAATCTTTTGGCGCTGTTGTGAGAACTGGTTCTTTTCCAAACGATTTCGCTGCGAAAATTGTCTTTCCCCATGATTGCATCGCAAAGCAGCTTCAAATAATGCGAGGCCGTCGGATCACAATGCAAATAAAGCGAGCCGGAGGATTTTAAGACGCGGCGCAGTTCGACAAGGCGCGGGGCCATCATCGTGAGATAGGCCATCATGTCGTTGCCGCCAAGAAACGTGTAAAAGGCAATCATCACGTCCGCGACCTTGCCCGGTTGTTCCGTGACCGCATCGTACGCCTTCTTCGTCTCAATGTCCCAATGCCAGGTGTCCTCGAACGCATGGATTTGGCTGGCGGCTGCGGTGCCGTCCTTTTCCTGAAAAAACGCGTTGTAATTTTGCGCTGAATTGAAGGGAGGGTCGAGGTAAACGAGATCAACGCTCTCATCCTTAATGTAGCGTCTCAGGATGTCGAGATTGTCGCCGTAATACAGGGTTCCCATGCGCCAAGCTTAGGAAATCTGGCAGAAATGGTCAACGCCGGGTGAAATCTTCGCCACATTTTGCATTGGCCGTTTGCTAATAACCTTAATTTCTGCGGACGCGCAGCAGCGCGTCTCTACCCACGCCGGGCCATCTTCCAGCCTTTTTCCTGTTTGACACCATTAATCTGTGTTCATCCGTGTCCATCGGTGGTTAAAACTTTTTTCCTTCCTGCTAACAGCCATACTGAAAAATTTTGCTTGCACTCTAAATTGGTTCTGCTATTATTTTTGTCGAGAGGGCGCTTCCGCCTCCGCTAAAGCTACGGCGGACAGGTCCTCCTGCGCGAAGGCGACAGAGGACAAGGCCGCGGGCGTAAACCCGCCATCGCCAACTGGGCGAAGGCGGAGGGGTCGTTCTTTGACATTTGAATCGGATGCGGGTCTGGATGCTGGATGCAGGATCCTTGATGCTGGAGAAGCGCAATGCTTCCGTCCAGGCGGGTTTTTGCTATCCTCCATCCTCCATCCTCCATCATCGCTGGCGTTCAGGGGTTCCGGGTTGGGGATTTTTGCTGTCCTCCATCCCGGCTGGCCTTGCGGGTTTCGCTCGATGCAGCAGCTCGTGACGCTTGGGCGTTACGCTTTGTCGCGGCTCGTGTCAGTTATTTGTCGCGGCTTGTCGCGGATAACCGGGCTAAAAAATAAAAAATTTTTTAGCGCTAGTTTAGGCAACGCCTGAAAACTTACGTTTTCAGCTACAACAAGCATCGAGTATTAAAGTTGTCCCTTCCGGAACGTGGGATTTGACCACCGCCTGAAGGCGGGACTCCAAACACGGAGTTTAAAGTGTCCCTCCGGAAAGCGGGGTTTTGATCGGGTGTTTCACCTCGTTTCAGCTTGTTTCACCTGGTTTCAGCTATAAGGAAAAAATTGGAACGGGGCGCAGGCGAGTTTCGGGTTTGAGGTTTAAAGTTTAAAGTTGCCCGCTCTGAAGACCTTCGCCCACTTCGCGGTCTTCGCGCGAAAACATGGGTGCAGGCAGGGCCAGCGTCCGCTTCTTCGCCATCAACCATCAACCATCAACCATTTAGTGCGACGAGGTGAGGACGAGGACTTGTTCGAGGGTGGAAACGCCTTCCTTGGCGCGGTCGAGGGCGACCATTCTCAAGGTGCGCATTCCCTGGCCGATGGCGATCTTGCCCATTTCGCGGGTGTTGGCGCGGGCGATGATGAGCTTGCGGATTTCGTCAGTGATGGTCATGGCCTCGATGATGGCCAGACGGCCGGCGTAACCGGAGTTCTTGCAGCGGTCGCAGCCGCGTCCCCGATAGAGGGTGACGCCGTCGAACATGTGCGGGTCGATGGTCAGGTCGCTCCACATCTTTTGCGGATAGACGACCGGCTCCTTGCAATGCGAGCAGATGCGGCGCATGAGGCGTTGAGCGCAGGCAAGAATAACGGACGAGGAGATGAGGAACGGCGCGATGCCCATGTCGTCCAGGCGGGCGATGGCGCCGGGGGCGTCATTGCAGTGCATGGTGCTCAACACCTGGTGGCCGGTGAGCGCGGCTTCGACGGCGATTTCGGCCGTTTCGGTATCGCGTATTTCGCCGATCATCACGATGTCCGGGTCCTGGCGCAGGATGGAGCGGAGCGCGTTGCCGAAGGTGAGGCCGATTTCCTTTTTGACGGGCACTTGGTTGATGCCCGGCACCTGAAATTCGACCGGGTCTTCGACGGTGACGATGTTGTAGGTCGGGTTGTTAAGCTCGTTGAGCGCGGAGTAAAGAGTGGTCGTCTTGCCGGAACCGGTCGGCCCGGTGACGAGAATCAATCCGTGCGGGGCGTCCACGGCGGCTTTGAATTGGGCGAACGTGTCCTTGTCCAGGCCGAGCTTGTCGATGCTGGCCGAGAGGTTGGTCTTGTCGAGAACGCGGAGCACGCATTTTTCGCCGTGGACCGTCGGCAGAAACGAAACGCGCAAGTCGTAGTCCTTGCCACTGACTTTGACGCGCATGCGTCCGTCCTGCGGGAGGCGGCGTTCGGCGATGTCGAGGCAGCTCATGATCTTGAGACGGGAGGCGAGCGCCAACTGCATCTGCTTGGGCGGCGGAGTGACGTCAAGGAGCGAACCGTCAATGCGGTAGCGCAAACGGATCATCTTCTCGAACGGCTCGATGTGGATATCGCTTGCGCGGTCCTTGATGGCCTGGACGAGAATGAGATTGGCGAGCTTGATGACCGGGGCCTCCTCGCTGGAAGCGGCAAGTTGGTCAAGGTTGACGTCCTCCTGGATTTCCTTGGAGAACTCGATGCTGTCGGCATCGGCGGATTCGTCAGCAGCGGCCTTCTGGGCATCGTTGATGATGTCTTCCATGCTGCCGCTCTTGGAGGCTTCGATGGCGTTGAGCTTCTCGATGATGCTCTTCTCGGAAGCGATCATCGGGACGATCTCGAGTTTCGTGATGCGCTTGACGTCGTCAATGGCGAGGACGTTCAACGGGTCGGCCATCGCCAGGAAGAGCTTGTTGTCGAGGCGCGAGACGGGCACGACCTTGTAATTGTTCGCCACATCGCGCGGCAGGAGGTCGGAGACTTCGGATTGTATGCCGATGCGGGAGAGGTTGACGGGAGGCGTGTTGAGGACGCGGCCCATCGAGACGGTCATGTCCTGCTCGGTGACGTAGGATTTCTCGACGACGAGTTTGATGAGGCGTGTGCCTTCCTTTTTCTGCTGTTCGAGCAGCTCGTCGACCTGTTTGGCGGTCAGCAAGCCGTCCTCAACGAGGGCGTCGGCGATTCGTTCTCCGAAAGATTTGGCGACGGGTGGCATGGTGGATCAACGGAAAGCTTTGCGAATGTTGGAAACGAGTTCCGTGGGGGTGGTCAGATACCAGGCAAGGCGGTTCTTCGTGGCCTCGGCCATTTCCTTGGCCGCCTGGCGATTGAAAGGATTGGCCGTCGCGATGAAAACGGTTTTGCTCATGCGATCGAACGGCAGGACGCACCAGCGGCGGCAGATGTCCGGCGGAAAGCTGCGCGCCAGTTCGAGATCGACGTCATATTTTTCCAGAGGCAGAAAGGCGAGGCGGCTTTTTTCGGCGAGCAGTTTGAGACTGCGTTCCGGCAAAACGATGCCCTTGTCAGCAAGCACCTGGATGAACGGATCGCTGATTCCAATTGGTGGGCCCGAGAGGTCGGGCGTGCTCCAGCAAAGATCGAAATCGCCCGCAGAGATGAGCTTGCTGTCCACGAATACCTTGCGCATCGTCTGGCGGCCATCGTCCACTTCGGCCTGGTTTTTTTCGGCCTTGCCGTTGCGAGCATGGCCGTTGATTGGCTTACCGGTGGCGAGATCTTGGATGGTCGGCGGAGCGGCAAAGTTATTGGCTTTGTTCTCGATTTCCTTCAGGGCTTTCTGGACATCGACGTCATCGGGGAAGCGCTGGAGGATGGTTTCGTATTCGAGGATGGCCGACGAAAGCTGGCCCAATTGGACGTAGGCTTGGGCGATGCGCTTGGATGTGCCGATGACTTCCTTTTCGCGGCCGAGCTTGGAGTAGGCTTCCTTGAGGATTTCCAGAGACTGATAGTCCTGCGGCTGCGATTGAGTAATGACCTCAAACATCTCAATCGTTTGAGCCAATTGGGACTCTTCGCTCTGAGTTAACGTGGCCATGTCTTAAACTATGATTTTGGGGCTGTTTGTTCGAGGACAGCGATTTGCGCCGGCTTCGAAGGCCCGAAAATCAGCTTGTGGGGGAGCAAATTCGCTGCCAATCGCGTCAGTGCAAAATACTTACGTCAAATTGACGGCTTTTTTTGGCTTAAATCCTTGAAAGCGACTGATTTTGAGACAGTGCGGATGATTTGTGATTCATAGAGTGAGCGCGCGCGTCACGGGAATGAGACAATCGGGATTCCAAGCGCAAGCGCAAGATTGCTTTCTCGCTCATTTGAGTTAAGACCTTTCTGTGCAAAAACTGTCGCCCATCATGACGCCAGCGCCCGGAGAACGTCTCCGGCGCTTTGTGGGCGACCGCATCCGTTTCACCTTGAGCGCAGGCGAAAATTCTTTGGCATCTCAAGGCTGTCGCGCTTACCTGCGCACGAATTTGGGCCGCGCGGAAATGTTGCGCCAGGAAATCATCCAGGCGCACACGAGAAAGATCGCCGGAGCGGGAGGCTCCTGGCACGACATTCCGATGCTGGCTGAAGATGGTCAATGGCAACTTGAATTGTCTTTGATTGAGCCGGGTTATTTTAAAGCCAAGGCGTACTTGGTAGATCTGCAAGGCTGGCAGCATTGGCCAGAAGGCCCGGACTTCGGGATTTCAGTTCATCCGGACAGCTACCGAACGGCAAACACCATTTACTGCGCCTTTACCCGGATGTTTGGCAGCACGAAAGAACTGCTGCAAACAACGGACGAAAAACTCGAGCAACAATTGCAGCAACTCGATCAGAAAGGCTACACCGTCATTCCCCCATCGGGAACATTTCGCGATTTGATCCAACTACTGCCTCACATAATTGATCGCCTGGGTTGCCGCATTCTTCACTTGCTTCCGGTTAATCCAGTGCCAACGGTTTCGGCTCGATTCGGCCGTTTTGGCAGTCCCTACGCCGCCCTGGATTTGACAGCGATTGATCCTGCGCTGGTCGTGTTTGACCGCCGAACAACCGGTATTGAACAGTTCCGCGAACTCACCTATGCAACGCATCTTAAAGGTGGACGCGTTTTTCTCGACATGGTCATCAACCACACCGGTTGGGGCTCGAACTTGCAGGAAAATCATCCCGAATGGTTTTTGCGCGGCCCCGATGGAAAGTTCCTTAGCCCGGGCGCGTGGGGGACGACTTGGGAAGATTTGGTCGAATTGGAGCATCGCCATGTGGAACTTTGGGATTGCCTGGCGGATGTTTTTTTGACGTGGTGCAAACGCGGTGTGGATGGTTTCCGCTGCGATGCGGGTTATAAAGTGCCACTCACAGCCTGGCAATACATCATCGCCCGCGTTCAGCAGGAATTTCCGGAAACGATTTTCCTTCTCGAAGGACTCGGCGGCTCATGGGAAGTCACAGAATTGCTGCTCAGCGAAGGAGGAATGCAATGGGCCTACTCCGAACTGTTCCAAAATTATTCCGGGCAGCAGGTTTCAAGCTATCTCGATTACAGCTTGGAACAAAGCCAGCGCACCGGGTTGTTCGTGCATTACAGCGAAACACACGATAACGAGCGGCTCGCCCGCTTGGCGCGAAACTGGTCCTTGTTGCGAAATCGCCTTTGCGCGCTGGCGAGCGTCAGCGGAGGGTTCGGTTTCACCTGCGGTGTGGAATGGCTTGCGCCGGAACGCATCAACGTTCATTCGAGCCGTGGAATGGCGTGGGGTAATCCGGACAACATCATTCCAGAGCTGTCGCAACTGAATCAGTTGCTTGCGGAGCATCCCTGCTTTTTTGAAGGCGCAAAATTGACCCGGCTGAGTCCGCCCGATTCGCCCGTTTATGTTTTGCGCCGCGATTCAGAAAAGGAAAAAGATTCGGTCCTCGTGCTTGTCAACACGGATGTGGAAAACGCGCAAACGATTTCATTGGAAACGGGAGTGTTGCGAGATTTGGGTGAATTGAAATTCGAGCTTTGTGGACAAAGCCTGCCCAAATCGAAACTATCGAGCGAAGACAAAATCGATTTTCATCTCGGCCCGGGCGCCTGCTATTGTCTTGCGCCTTCGGCAAGACCGCGTGGTTTGGCTGGTGAGGAATATCGCCGCGCGAGGGCGCAGGCGGCATGGGCGATGACTGCCATTGGGAAAATGTTGCCGATCGAGCAAATCCCGGCATTCGACTGGCGTGACCTTGCGCCTTTGGTGAACGATAATGCCGTTGCCGTTCTGGCTGCAATTTCAACAGACGCAAAGGCAGTTCGAACCAATTTCGAAAAATTGCTCCGTTCTTCCGATGCTGATTTGCCCGAACGATATCAACCAGTGGTGGTTTGGACCCTGCTGGACCAAAAACGCATTCTGCCGGTACCGCCGGATCATTGGCTACTGATCCGCGACGTCGCGCCATTCCGGGCCACCCTTTGTGACGAAACTGGTTGTCAGAATGTCCAGTCGATAACCGTTCGAGATGGGCACATTGCTTTCATCGCCCCAGGCATAGCGGCTGAAAACAGACGCTTTGAATCCATTGACGCGAAGTTAAATTTGGAGCGTTACGCCGAAAGAGACTCGCAGATTGAGGCGCAGATCCGTTTTCTTGCTTCCGGCCCGCAAACCACTTCTGATCCCGATGAGCCGCTTGCGATTTCTGGATTGACTGCCTTACGAGAAGTCGCGTCCACCTCGCGTGACGTCAAAAGTGAAGCCAAGGCCGCATTGCCGCTGGAACAGCCGCTTGTTTTGCTGACCAACGGCCTCGGTGGAATGGCGCGGCTGTGCGTGGATTTTGGTAGGATCAAATCGAAATACGATTGCCTGCTCGGCGCAAATCTGAATCAGCGCGTGCCGGTGGACCGCCATATCTTTGCCAAACGCGCGCGACTGTGGGTGAACGCCGGTGGATTCATTACGCCCCTTGATCTGCGAAATCTTTCCTCATTCAACCCCGGCCCTCCTGCTGTTTGGTATTTTACTGCAAACGCCGGTGATGGCCGGACTGTAGAAGTTGAAGTGACCGCAGCCATGTTGCCCAATCGCAACACAACAATCCTTTATTTCACGCGTCCAGCGCGCGACATCGCGGAAAAGCCGTTGCCAGATGGTGAAGACGTTCGTTTGACGGTCCGGGTGGACATCGAAGACCGAAATTTTCATTGGGAAACAAAACGCAATGCAGGCGCTGATTTTTATTTTTCGAGCAACACGCGCCTGCTCACGCAAAAAATCGGATTCGCGTTTACGCCAGCGGCGGACCGTAGCCTTCATGTGTTCAGCAGCGCTGGCGTTTATCATCACCAAGCGGAATGGTCCGAAAACATCCCGCATCCGGTCGAGCAAAGCCGCGGCCAAACCGACGGCGGCGATGCATACAGCCCTGGTTGGTTCGAATTGACGATGCTGCGTGGCAAAACGGTTTCGTTGGTAGTTTGCGCGGATGCCGAGGACCCCACACCAGAAGAAGTGCTGGATTCGGAAGATGCCCAAAAGCCTGTCGCGGCTTCCGTCTCAAGCAAGCCGATGTTCAAAAAAGAGGATTGGTTTGGCCAACAGTTATTGCGCGCTGTGAAACAGTTTGTGGTGCGCCGCGACGACAGTGTTACGGTAATCGCCGGTTATCCATGGTTTTTGGATTGGGGACGCGATTCTTTGATTTGCGCTCGCGGTTTGCTTGCGGCCGGGATGCTTTCCGAAGTCAAACAACTGCTTGCCACGTTTGGCCGATTCGAAATGAATGGCACGCTGCCCAATACCATTCATGGTGACGACGCCTCGAACCGCGACACTTCGGACGCGCCATTGTGGTATGGAATCGTTTGCGAAGAAGCCGCCGAAATCGCGGGAAAAGAGTTATACGACTTCGCCGTTGATCAAAGCGGCCGCACACTGGCGGATGTGCTGAGTAACATTGCCTTAAATTATCTGCGCGGAACACCCAATGGCATCCGCATGGATGCGTCTTCGGAGTTAATCTGGAGCCCGAGCCATTTTACCTGGATGGATACCAATCATCCCGCCGGAACGCCGCGAGAAGGATATCCAGTCGAGATTCAGGTCTTATGGATACGGCTATTACACCAGTTGGCACGCATGGGGAACGTTTCCGAACGAAAACGCTGGGGCGAACTGGCCGCACAGGCTCAAGCATCATT
Organism: Verrucomicrobiia bacterium; assembly: GCA_035653495.1. Lineage (GTDB taxonomy): Bacteria > Verrucomicrobiota > Verrucomicrobiia > Limisphaerales > Pedosphaeraceae > DATAUW01. The sequence continues at coordinate 648 of DASRBR010000783.1, read as the reverse complement.
GGAAAAATATTTCTGGCTGGAGGATCGTGGTTATCTGGCTGACCTGCTCATTGCGAAGCCGGGCCAGTCCGCGCGCGATGCCACTGTGGACAATGCGCTGCGAAGCAATTGCCTGCTCGCGGTGAGCCTTGGTTTGCTCAGGGGTGAACATGCGCGCCGCTGCGTCGCGGCAGCGCAACACTATTTGGTCGTTCCTGGCGCTTTGCGAACTTTGGCGCCGCTGCCGGTTTCGCCTCCTTTGCCCATTTATGGCAACCAAGGGCAGCTTTTGAATTATCCGCCCGAACCTTATTGGGGGCGTTACGAAGGCGATGAAGACACGCGCCGCAAACCGGCTTATCACAACGGCACCGCATGGACATGGACATTCCCGATTTTCTGCGAGGCGCTGGCGCGCGCATGGGATTTCGCGCCTGAGGCGGTTGCGGCTGCCAGGGCTTATCTCGGCAGCATGGACCGTTTGTTGATGGAAGGTTGCATCGGCCAGCTTCCTGAAATACTGGATGGTGATGCTCCGCACACACAACGTGGCTGCGACGCGCAAGCCTGGGGTGGGACTGAGGCTTTGCGCGTTTGGAAGCTTTTACAACGTGCAAAAAATTCCTAGCGTCCTCGCCTTGCTTTCCGCAACATTCCGGCGAATGATTC
>DASRBR010000782.1:0-3126 GCA_035653495.1 Verrucomicrobiia bacterium | reverse complement strand
ACGCTGCCGTTGCATGAATTGGCGGAGTTGATCCAGGAGCCGTTGCAGGAGGAAGGCATCACGACCGTGAGCGGCTGGGTGACGCTCCGGCTGGGAGGATTTCCCAAGCCGGGTGATGCATTGTCGCTTGGGAACTATAATTTGACCGTCGAGGAAATGGAGGGATTGCGCGTGGCGAAGTTGCGGTTGAAAATGCAAGAACCGAAACTGGCGCATTCTGACAAGTACGAGAAAACGGATGAAACCCAAACCAGTTCGGATGGCGCGTAACACATTCCCACGTTTTTGATTGACCGAACCCATTTCAATCCATTCTGTAATGCCGCTCATGAAACAAAAAGCTTATGCCCGGGCGGGCGTGGACATTGATTTGGGAAATCGCGTCAAGGCCACGCTGCCGCAATTGCTGGCCGCGACGCATCGCCCCGAAGTGCTCGGCAAGGTGGGCGGCTTCGGTGGATTATTCGCGCTGGATGTAAAAAAATTTCGGCAGCCGGTCCTCGTTTCCAGCACGGACGGCGTGGGCACCAAGCTCAAGCTCGCGTTCGCCATGGACAAGCACGACACCATCGGTGAAGACCTTGTGAACCATTGCGTGGATGACATCGCGGTGCTCGGCGCCGAGCCGCTGTTTTTTCTCGATTACATCGGCACTGGCAAGCTCAAGCCGCACGTGTTCACGCAATTGATCGAGGGATTTGCGCGCGGCTGCGCGAAAAATCGTTGCGCGCTGATCGGCGGCGAGACCGCGCAAATGCCGGGCTTTTATCAACCGGGAGAATACGACGTGAGCGGCACCATCGTCGGCGTGGTTGAAAAAAAACGAATTCTCGATGGCAAAAGCATCCGGCCCGGCGACGCGGTGATCGGGCTGGCGTCGAGCGGACTGCACACGAACGGCTATTCGCTGGCGCGAAAGATTTTTTTCGAGCAGATGAAATTGAAGCCGAAGAGCCGCGTGGCGGAATTGGGCAACACGATTGGAGATGAATTGCTGAAGGTACACGTGAGTTACGGGCCTTTGGTCCAGAAATTGTTGAAGAAATTCAACGGCGCGTCCTCGCAATCTCAAAGTTCAAATTTGAAATCTCAAATCATCAAAGGTTTGGCGCACATCACCGGCGGCGGTTTTGTGGACAACATTCCGCGCGTGTTGCCAAAAAATTGCGATGTCATCATCCGCAAGGGAGCATGGGAAGTCCTGCCGATTTTCCAGATGATCCAGAAAAAAGGCGGCGTGCCGGAAGCCGAATTGTACCAGGTGTTCAACATGGGCATCGGGATGACCATCATCGTCGCAGCGGAAAAGGCCGATGAAGTGTTGAAATTTATTCATGGGCAGAAGCAAAAGGCGTGGATGATTGGGGACGTGGTGAAAGGGAAGGAAGAGGTGAGGCTCATCTGAGATCAAGTATTCGACCAGCTTGACAATTCTTGCGAACGCCGACATAATGTCGGAAATGAAAACGTTTACGGTGAGAGAGTTGGACCGCAATCCTGCGAAGGTGCTGGATGCCGCAGACCGGGAGGGATCTGTCCATATCAAGAGGCGGGACGGACGTGCGTATTCGTTGCAGCCACTTGGTTCTGCAAAGAAAATCACCGCCTTACCTGACTTTGCGGCACGACGGCGCGCGATCTTCCCCAAGCCAATTCCTGCCTCCCAAGCGCGCATCCTGGACAAGCTTATTGCAGGTGAATGAGCCCGTACGCGGATACCAACTTCTATACGCGCGTTTATCTGGAGCAGCCGGAGAGTGCGGAGGCTGACCGCTTGTTGGTAATTGCCAAAGAAGGAAGCGCCGCCCCTTTGCCGATCACCTGGTTGCATCGGATAGAAACATTGAACGCATTTCAATTACAAGTCTTTGTCTCGCGTTCATCGAACCAAATCTTCACATCGCCTGAACAAGCCGCTTTGGCCCATGCCAACTTCCGTAGTGATGTTCAGAATGCGGCTTTCCTAAGAAACGTGGCGCTCATGCAGTCGGAGATTGAAAAGCAAGTTGAGGAACTGGCGTTGCGGCATACTGCGCGCCATGGTTTCCGGGTCTACGATCTGCTGCATGTGTCTTCAGCACTCCTATTAAAGTGCGATGCTTTTTGGACATTCGATTCCAAGGCGGCCAAACTTGCAGAATTGGAAGGATTGCGGAGCAGGTAAACCCTCGCAAGCTCAAGCTCCGTTTTCTCCGTTTCCTCCTGTTGAAATATCAAAATTTTCTTTTCCTGATTTCCTGATTTCCTGATTCAATTCTCCTCCCTAATGAAGCTATTGGTCATCGGTTCGGGTGGACGCGAACATGCGCTGGTTTGGAAACTGGCGCAGTCGCCGCATGTTACGCGCATGTGGTCCGTGCCGGGCAATGCCGGCATTGCCGAGGAACGGCTCGCCGGCAAGAGCAACGAACTGGTCCAATGCGTCCCCATCAATGCGGAGGATTTGCCCAAGCTGCTGGATTTCGCGAAACAGAATCGAGTGGACTTGACTGTCGTCGGGCCGGACAATCCGTTGGCGCTCGGCATCGTGGATTTGTTTCAGAAAAATGGTCTGCGAATTTGGGGGGCGAACCAAAAAGCGGCGCAATTCGAATCGTCGAAAGTTTTCTCGCAAATTTTCATGGAGAAACATGGGATTCCCACGGCGCGTGCGGGGACGTTTTCCGATGAAGCGAGCGCAAAAAAGTTCGCAGCATCCCTCGGCGGACGTTGCGCGGTCAAGGCGGATGGGCTTGCGTTGGGCAAGGGAGTTTTGATTTGCGCAAATGTCGCGGAAGCGAACAAGGCGATTGACGAAATTTTGGTGAGCAAAGCTTTCGGCAGCGCGGGCGCGAAAATTGTCATCCAGGAATTTTTGGACGGGATGGAGATTTCGCTGCACGCTTTGTGCGACGGGCGCACCGCAAAATTGTTTCCGACGGCGCAGGACCACAAGCGCGCACTGGATGGCGACGAAGGCTTGAACACGGGCGGCATGGGGACGTATTCGCCCGCCCCTTTTTTGACTGACGCACAACTTGCGGATGTTGGGCGGCAGATTTTGGGGCCGTGGTTGAAAGGCTGTGCGGAGGAGGGGATTGATTTTCGCGGCATTCTTTACCCAGGCGTGATGTTGACGAGGGAAGG